>JAGQQQ010000413.1 GCA_020426125.1 Planctomycetaceae bacterium | reverse complement strand
TTCGAAATCGGCAACCATACGCGCGATCACTTAGGGATCACCGACAAGACGCTTGACCGGCTGGACGAACAACTGACTGGAATCGAAGAACAGTGCCTCGCACACGGAATCCCCAAACCGGTCACCTTTGCGTGGCCGGGCAATGCGTTTTCGGTTCAGGCGCTGGCGACGCTTCAAAAACACGGCATTCAGTTTGCCCGGCGTGGGGGATCGCCGGAGTATCCCTATGAAGCGGGACGGGGAATCGCCTTCGAACCAGGAAGCGACCATCCCTTGCTGGTTCCAACGGCTGGCGACGCTCGTCCGACCTGGACACTTCCCGATCTGATTCGAGCCGTGGAACAGGCCCGGGACGGTCGAATCGCCGTCCTTCAGTTTCATGGCGTTCCCGATACCGCGCATTCCTGGGTGAGTCTCGATCAAAGTGACTTTGAGGGGCTGATGAAGTATCTGTCACTCAACAAGTACAAAGTCATCGCGATGCGGGATTTGGAGCAATACATCGATCCGACCGTGGCTCCGGATCATCCGTTGGAGATCATCGAAGTCCGCAAAAAAAAGATCGAGGAACAAGAATCGAGGCGCAATGATCGCGGCGAGCTGCGCGAATGAGGGGCGCCGCGAAACGGAAGACTCATTCATCCAGGGTCACGTCGATTGTCGACGTGTAGCCGTGGAAGATTTGATCGAGTCGATTCAAGTCCGGCGGGCCGTCGTAGGCGAAGTACCGGTACTCGGAAACAGCCTCCTCACCAGGAGCAATTTGAAAGTCCCCGAGGACACAGGGAGAGAATACGAAATAAGGCTTGGAAGGATGCAGCCGGACCGGTTGAGGCGAGCGAAAGTTCCTTGGAGATGAGAAGACGGCCAGTCCGCAGGGGACGCCATCGACGAGACCGTGCATGCTGACCCAATCGGGGCGGGAATGGTTGCCGTCAACCCGATTTTTGCCTTCGCTGGTCAGGAAATTGGCTTCGGGCTGGCCAAGCCATTCTCCGGCGCCGCGAGCCGCCATCCCCCCATAGTGGTATTCCTGGACAGACAGCGGACTGTCACTCGCCGTCCGTTGCGTCGACTTGAGGTCGAACAGATGCCCCGATGGAGTCCCATAGACCCGGACATTCCAGGTTTCGTTGAGTGCCACCTTGGGACCTTCCGGAGCGGAGAGGTCGACGTGTTCGAGGGCAACCGTGAATTCGGCGAAGACCGTACCACTCTCTGAGGAGATCAATTTGGCATGGCGGACAGTTCCCTGTCCTTTGTGTTGATTCCAGAAATCGACGGGGCGACCTTCGAATTCTGTCTTCACCCAGGCGGAAAAAATGGCATGCTGATGAAGGTGATCGGCTGGGAATTCCTCCGTGACCACTTTCCCCGAAGGAGTTTTCACGGGATGAATGTGTCCGCTTCGCCGGAACAGTTTGTCGACTCCCACAGGCGGTTCCGAAATGCCGATGTGATAAGTGAAAACCTCGCGGCCGTGAGAAGTGACGCGGAGAACGTCATCTTGCTGGTGACATTCGACGAAAGTTGCCTCGTCGACTTTCCCCGCGAACGTGCCTAACACGTAATCCCGGGACTCTCTCGCCCCGAGGGGTTCGTCAAGAATGAAGATGGCCCGGTCTGAGCCGTCTCGCTGAATGAGAATGCCGTTCTCTTGGCCAGGGCGTTTGAGAGAAAGGTGTTCGTTCGCTCCAATCCCCTTGGGGAGTTCAATGGAAACAGGACACTCCACGATGGTCGACTCTCCCCCCGTGACGGTCAGGGGATAGTCCTTCGCATGACACAAGTCAGCGACGGTCAGACTGAACAGGCTCGCGGCGAAGATCGACCAAGCAAGACAGGAAAGACTGGGCATGAGAGCTTGACCTTTGGAGGGAAGGTGACCTGCTAACTTTAGAAGACCGAGTAAATCACCAATTGCAGCACCAACGCGAAGGTCGCGCCGACCTTGAGGTTTTCGTCCCAGCGACGGGCGCCCCCTTCGGGAGTCGTCTCGCTGGTCGGCAATCGCCAGACCCAAATGAGGACGGTTGCCAGCGTCAGCAGAAACAATCCCCGAGCCACTGGCAAGGGGATGGCCAACATCAGCCCTCGAATCGTTTCCCCGATCTGATGGAGTGGAGTCATTCGGCGGCTCCTGTATGGGATTGACGGCTGGCTTGGTAAGTGAAACTCTGCTTCTCAGCTGGCTCGGGTTTCGTCATGAGACTCCCGACGAGAAGTATCGTGAGTGTCACGAGAAATGCCCAGATCGAGAAATACAAAAACGGTTCCGACGTGTGAAACAAGGGATCCATTCCCAAAGTCGCAAGCACTGTCTCCTGTGTCATGGCGAACAGACTCACAGAAGTCAGAATCCCGATCACAAAGGCGACACAGGCGGCTTTCCCGGTCGCCCGTTTCCAGAGAACCCCGGTCAATAGGACGGCGAGCGCCGGCCCTTGAAAGAAGGCCATTAACGTTTGGAAGACGGCATAGATGCCTGATGCTTCGTCCATCATCGTGAGGAGAAACGCGAAAAGAATCGCCCAGGTAACGAACACAAACGTGGTGATCCGTCCGACCTTGAGCACTGCCGTATCGGTCAAATCCCGATCGATAAATCGCTGGTAGATATCGTTGGTAAAGATCGTCGCCGACGAATTGAGATACGAATCGATGCTCGACATCAGCGCCGCGAGAAACGCCGCGACGAAGAGTCCTCGGAATCCCACTGGAAGTAGTGCGCCCACAAGTTGAGGAAAGGCTTGGTCGCCATCTCCCAGTTCCGGAAACATCGCGACAGCAATCAATCCCGGGATCGCAATGATGATCGGAATGACATTCTTCAGCACCGCACCCCAGATATAGGAAGCTTTCGCTTCGAAATCACTACGTGCTCCTAACGAACGCTGGATTATCGCCTGATTTCCAATCCAGTACGCAG
>JAGQQQ010000412.1 GCA_020426125.1 Planctomycetaceae bacterium | reverse complement strand
CGCCCTGGATGCCGCCGCCAGCCATAAGCATGAACATACAGCGGGGGTAGTGGTCCCGGCCGTTTCGCGTGGTGTTGATCTTTGGAGTTCGTCCGAACTCCCCGGTGACGTAGACCACGGTCGACTCCAGCAGTCCCTTTTCATCGAGGCCTTGCAACAAAGCGGCGAGACCTTCGTCGAAGGGAGGGAGCAGCCGGTCTTTGAGACGGGTCCAGTTGTCGGTGTGGGTATCCCATCCGCCGGTGGAGACCGTGACAAACCGAACACCCGACTCGACCAGCCGAGTGGCCAGCAGGCAGCTTTGGCCGAAGGGGCTTTCTCCGAACTTCGCGGAGTAAGTTTCGGGTTCTTTGCTGACGTCAAATGCTTCACGAGCCCGGCTGGAGGTAATCATGGAGTACGCTTGTTGCGAAAAGCGATCGAGACCTTCGAGCAACTGATTGTTCTGCTCGAACCCGGCGAAGGCTTGATCGAGCTTGCCGAGGAGGTTCTGACGTTTTTCCACGTCCTCAACGGTGAGACCATTCCCCAGAGAAATCCCGCGAACGGAGAAGGGCCGCCCGACGCTGGGCGTGCTGTTGGTGTGCAAGGGAGCATACTTCACCCCCAAGTAACCGGGGCGCTGCGTCGAGTTGGGAATCGACACAAATGGTGGCAAGTCCGCTGGACCACCCAGTTCCTTGGTGACGACCGATCCGTAGCCAGGATACTCGAGTGAGGGAAGCGGGCGATTCCCTGTGTTCACATACTCGGATCCCAAAGCGTGAGCAGCCAGCGTGTGGCTGACACCCCGAAGGATCACAAACTTGTCCATCACCGAAGCAAGTCTGGGCAGGTGCTCGCTGATTTCAATCCCCGGGATCTTCGTCTGAATGGGGCTGAACTCCCCGCGATATTCATCGGTCGCGTTCGGCTTCAGATCGAAGGTGTCCATGTGAGTTGGACCACCGGGGAGATTAATGAAGATTGCGGATTTCGCTTTGGCATGGGGATTGATCTGCCCCGCCTGGCTCATTTTCAGGAAGGATCCAAGAGTCAGGGCTGTCGCCCCCACGGCACCAACTTTGAGGAAGTCACGGCGTCCGACGCCATCGCAAGTTTTATGAATCGCCATAGTCTGTTCTTTCTGAATGGGTGAAATGATGTCTCGTTCACCCCCCGATCAATGACCGGGGGGGATGGTTTTCTAAAACGTTTCTTAATGGTTTACGATGAACTCTTTGGTGTTAATTAACACCCAAAGAAGGTCACGCGTCCCATCGATCTGAGTCTCTGCATTCTCGATATAGCCCAACGCAATCTGACGTTCCTCATCGTTGGGGAACCGGCTTAACGTTCGGAGGTAAGCATCATCCACGATCTGGGTCAGGTTCATTCCCGTCGGATTCGTGGGCTTGGGCTCCAGACTTGTGACGAGTTGCTCGGCCTCGCGGAGTCGCTTCCGTGCCGCTTGAATCTGCTTCTCGTTCTCGGACTTGCGGGCTTTGGCCATGGCCTTTTCCGCAGCTTCGAGGCGAGTCTTGGCGGCGGCCAGTTTGCGGTCATCTCCAGCGTTCTTCGGTTGAGTCGAACGATCGAGTTCAGAGAGCCAGCCGTCACGCCGGTCCAGCATTTCAAGCAACTCGTTGTCGTTCCGGGTGAACAGAGTTTGCAGCAGGCTCGACTCGGAGGAGCGGTCGCAATCGCAGTTGCTCTCGCGAACGGACCGGCCAAAGATCGCCAGGATATAATCCTGTCCCCGCTGGGCATTCCGTGGCGGGGACGTGTTCGTCGTGGCGTGGCCATTGAGTTCCTCGCGGAAATTCCCATTCGTCTTCGAATCGGCGGTCGCCATGACGAGCGTGTCATAAGCCACTTCGGCCGGAAGTCGACGAGGGACGGACCGGCTGAAATTCCGTTCGTCTTGCAGATTCGTGTCGTTCGGCTGCCAAGACCGTTGATAGGTATCGGAGAGGCAAATCTCGCGATGCAGCCACTTCATGTCATAGTTGTGGGCGATGAGCCCATCCGTAAGATAGTTCATCAGGGCTTCATTGCATGGAGGATTGGCGAGCGACAAATCGTCAGTCGGCTCCACGATTCCTCGGTTGAAGTAGTTCGCCCAGACGCGGTTGACGAAGGCCTTCGCGAATAACTTAGTGGGGCTGTTTCGAAGCCAGTCCATCAACGCGGTGCGGGGATCCTCGACATTGTTGAGATCCACTTCCTGCTCGCCGAGCAGGCGGGCCGCGTCGCTGGGGACTTCGACGTCCTTCCCGGCCTTGCGACGTTCTTGCAATTTCTTTCGCTGGGCGTCTGAGAGCCTCGGTTGCTGGACCACCAGTTCGGGGAATGGAATCGTCTTGCCTTGCTTGAGCGCCTTTTCGATGGCTCGTCGCTGATCATTTCCCTTCAGGTCTTTCACTCCGAGTTCTTCGACGATGGCATTGAACTCTTTGCGGTCGGATCCATTCCGGGCGAAGCTCACGCGATTGAAGAACTGCTCGAACTCTTCGAAGTCGTTCTTGGTCCAGACGTCGAAGGGATGTTTATGGCACTGGGCACATTGAATGCGGGTTCCCATA
>JAGQQQ010000411.1 GCA_020426125.1 Planctomycetaceae bacterium | reverse complement strand
CGGTGGCATCCATCACTTGCAGGTTCTGTCGCAGCACATCGTCAAAGGAAATGGTCGAGAACTTGACGGCGTGCGGATTTTTCTCGGGATCTTCCGAATAGACGCCGTCAACTTTGGTGGCCTTCATCAGGATATCCGCTTCAATTTCGCGCGCTCTCAGCGCGGCCGCGGTGTCGGTGGTCACAAAGGGGCTTCCGGTTCCGGCGGCGAGAATCACCACGCGCCCCTTCTCAAGATGCCGGACACAACGCCGACGAATGAATGGCTCGGCGACCCCTTCCATTCGGATGGCCGACTGGACTCGCGTCGGAACCCCTTCCGCCTCGAGCGCATCCTGGAGCGCGAGCGCATTAATCACCGTCGCGAGCATCCCCATATAATGTGCGGTCGCCTTCTGAATGGCCGCGCTCACTTGGGCGAACTGTTTGCCGCGAAGGATATTGCCACCCCCACAGACGATCGCCAGTTGGACACCCGTTTCCACGACCGACTTGATCTGTCGTGACGTTTGGGCGACCTCCGTCATCGAAATGCCCCCTTCCCGTTCACGGCAGAAACTTTCGCCGCTGAGTTTCAGGACGACCCGTCGATAGGCGGATGAGTGGTGATTTTCCATAATGGCGACTTTCCTCCTGGGGTGTTGGAATCAAAACGAACATCGACGGGACTGGACTGGTCAGGTTCTCAGCTTGGTAACCCTACGCACAGCAGTCGAGAACGCGCCACGTTCACGATTCGATGCGTTCATCGAGTCACGGAGAGTCCCGACTGCCCGATCATCGAGAGGCGCTTGGACCGGGGCTTCCTTGAGTATTCGAAAGCGTAGACGGAGATTTTTGTCTACTTCTTTGCGTTGAGAAAGCGGAACATACCGCGTTTGGGTTTCTCCGGCTCTTCTTCCTCGGATTCGGGAGATAGCGAGGCGTCAATCTTCGCCGCAAGTTGTTTGATGGCTTTCGTGATCTTGGACTTCGGAAACTCGGAAACGAGGGGAACACCGTTGTTGCGGGATTCCACGACGACCGCGTATTCGTTGGGGATCTGCCAGAAAACATCTCGTCCGATTGTCTCCAGCGCTTTGTTCAAACTGATCTGTGTATCTTCCAGCCCCGCTCGATTGACGATCACTTTGATCTTGTCGGCGAGTCCCCGTTCCTCAAGAAACTGGTTAATACGGACCACGTTCCGCAAACATGGCAAGTCAAGCTGAGTCACAACCAGAATCTGATCAGATATCTCCATAACCGCAAGATCGAGCGGAGTAAACGATTTGCTGACATCGATGATCAAATGGGAGAACGTTGCCTTGAGCAAGGCGATCACGCGCTGAAGTTCATCCGGAGACATGGGGGCCAGTTCCTCCATGTGGACGGGACGGGGCAGCAGAAACGCTCCGGTATCGTGCTGAGTCAGCGACCGTTTGAGCATCGAATAGTCGAGCCGGGTAATGTTCTCCGCGACATCCTGAATCGTATAATCCGGGATAATGTCTAGCCAGACGTCCGCATCCCCCAACGACAAATCGAGATCGATGACCGCCACGCTGTTCGAGGGATTGGCGGCCAGCGCACATCCCAGATTGACCGCCAACGCGGTGCATCCCACTCCACCGCTCGCGCCGACAACGGTCATCACCGTCGTCCCTTTGGCTTTTTCCTTTCCCCCGGTCACCGAACGAATCCGGTCGAGCGCGGACATGAAGTCGTCTAAAGACAACGGGGAGTTCAGAAACTCCTTGGCCCCGTTGCGCATGGCCTGAAGGATCAGGCTTCCTTCCTGGGAAGAACTCGCCACCAGAATGTGGCATTGGGGAGCTTCGCGGCGCACTTCGGCAATTAACGCCAACCCCCGCGCGGCATCGGCATCCAATGAAATGACCGCAATGTCGGGCATGGTCTGGGTGACAATGTCCGTGAAAAAGTCATATCGGGAACATTCGGCTTCCAGCCAGACGGAATCGATGCCCAGCATGAGGTTCTTCATGGAATTGCGGGTCGAATCGAACGGATCGACAATGGCAATTCGAACAACATTATTCATGACCGGTTCTCTCCTAAACAAGAGCCTCTTCCTCACCAAGTTTGGCGCGGAAGAGGTCGCTCTTTTGAATTCCAGGCCGGGATGCGAACGACGAGCGTTTCCCAAAGTTCGATCGGGGACCACACGACATATGCGTCCGCTATCGGAGCGACCAGCGGGGCTCTATGGTTTGACCAATCCGGGTTGCGCCATCTTCCCTGTTGGAATTTTGGAACGTGTTTGACTACCGGGGCGCACCGGTTTTCCGGAATCCTGAGAATTCCACGACTCCGATTCGGTCAGCCGCGAAGTCGCCATTTCCGATTGGCTTGAGATTGCTTGTTGGACCGATTGGTGGGGATTGGCCGTTCCCGAGGTTTGCTGGATCGGGGTCGGCGGCAACGTGCCAGGTCCACAGTTGCCGTCAGGACAGGGCCGGAGCACATCATCAGGAGTGATCAAGTGCCCCATGAATGGTTCGCAACTCGGGCAGTCCGGGCCGTACACGGGCACCTCAAGCATACCGTCGAAGTAGAGTTCTTTGTCGGTCGGAATATCGGTTCCAAATCCAGGCCGTCCGCAGGGGACTTGATGGGGTTGCATGGGAGCCACGAGTTGTGGCGTGACCATGATGAGGAGTTCGGTTTCCCCAAACGTGTAGTCCTTGCGGCTGAAGAACGTCCCCACAAAGGGGAGTTCTCCCAGGAAAGGAACTTTTTGGGTCGTGCCCGTTCGTCGGGTGGAAATCAGACCGCCGATCATCAGCGTTTCGCCGAATCGCATTTCAACCTGCGTATTCACTCGTCGCACCGTAATCCCTGGCACAACCAGCCCATTCACGCTGACGGCGTTGCTGAAGTCCCGTTCGCTGACTTCCGGAGCGATGTCGAGCCGCAATCGACCGTTCCCGAGCACAATTGGAACAGCCTCCATTCGTACGCCAAACTCACGCCATTCCGTGGTCACGGACCCTAGTGACTGAGGAACAAGAATTGGAAATTCCCCGCCGGACAATAAGGTCGCCGGGCGGCCGGAAGTGGTGACCAGCTTCGGTTCGGCCAGGATTTTCGCAAGAGCCTCGGATTGGAGGGCTTTCAGGAATCCCTGAAAGACATTGTTGGATCCGGTGATGGCGAAGTTGAATTCGTTCCCAAAGGTGTTGCTTCCAAGCGTCACACTGGGGGGGCCTCCGAAGTCCCCTTCGGCCTGTCCCAGTAGACCGATTCCCCCAACGCCGCTATGTAGGAAATACTGTTGACCGACGAGCAACCAATTGAAGCCCATTTCGCGAACTTTCGACCGCTGGATTTCAACGATCTGCACATTCAATTGAACTTGGCTGACTCCGCCGACGCTCAGTTGGGAGTTGATACTCTCCGGAGCATAGAATTGCTCGGCCACGGCCATGATTTGGGGAATCTGTGTCGGTTCTGTGACCCAGCCTTTTAGGACGACCCCTTCCTTGACCCCGATCACCTCCACGTAGGTCCCAGGAAACAAGCGATCGAGATAGGCTTGCAATTCACGAGTGTCCGGCTCGACGAACACTTCGATGTGATAGACTCCGTCTAACTCGTCGATCAACTTAACGGTTGTCACACCCGGATTTTCTGCCTTGATGCGAATGCGATGGGGCGACAAGGCGGAGATATTGATTTTGTCCGCATTGAACCCGTCAACGATCCGGATCCGATTGACGAGTTCGACAACCTGGGAATCCAGGTGGGTCATTGTGATTTTGCTGCGGGACGTGACAACCTGGAAGATCTCCTCACCCGGTTGCACCTCTTGCTCCGTGAGTACCGGAGGAGGGCTCGTCACCTTGGGGGGTGAAGTCGGCGTCGTGGATGACGATGGAGGAGGCGTGAAGCTTGGAGGGGGTGGCAGTTCCTGCGCGATTGCGGAGTTTGCCAAACCGGCTGCGGCAAACATTCCGCAAACCCACATCCGAGTCGAAAACGTTTTTAGATTGGGCATCCTTGCACCTTTGAATTCCCCCGCCAGACCGGGAGAAGGTCCCCTGAAAAAGGGACCTTCCCGGTGGCCGGCAAGTTACTCCCGCAAATCGCATTCACATTTCGCCCGTTCGCTTCCGTTCCGCCTGTGGCGGAGCCGATTTCGAAAGGGATTTGGCAATCTCCGTCATTCGTTCCGATTTCGAATGTCGGTCGTCCATTCACTCAATTCATTCGGAATTCCCTGGGGAGTCCTGGGTTGAGGAAGCTCCCTGTCCCGATCCCCAGAGACCTTTGACAAAGTCGGTCAGGGATCCGGATGGTTCGACCGGCTTCGTTTCCGACGCCGGAGTGATCTCAAATTGTTGAGGCATTGGCGTATTGCCGTTGTACACTTGAATCGTCCAAAGATTCTCAGGATTGATCTGAGGAGCCGCGACAATCGTTTGCGGAATGCCCGCTGTGGCCGTCACCCCTCCGTTCGCATTTTGCTGAACAGAATCCAGGAACTGAGAAGGCCGTTGTGATGCTCCTTCGGGGCTGATTCCCAAATCTTCTCGACGCTCCGCATCAACAATTGTCTCCGAGTCCGCGAATGGCGCACTGAACGATTGGTCATAAAGCGGCCGATCTTCGTTAACACCGACGGTTCCCTCCAACTCTTCCAGGAGTTTGTCATCAATGTCTTTGGTCTGGACCAATTCGTCGTCCAGTCGGTGCCGCCAAGACAGACTTAATGTTCCCTTGGTCTCGGCAAGCTTCACAAAGTTGACTTGCTCGGGAGTCAAGAGCAACGAAACATACTTCGTTTGCGAGGACTTTTCCGAATTTCCATCGTCCAGCTTGCTGGCGGTCTGGTTGTCCGTCGCAAACACTTCGATGTACTCCAACAGGGTTTTGGTTTTGGAAACGGGTAGTCCCCGTTCGCTTTTACTGCGGTAATTTACCAAGACGTCAATTCGGTCCCCTGGACGGATCAGACCACTCGCGGTGTGCGTGCTGTCCACACTGATGGTGATCACTCGCATCCCCGGAGGAATCTCGATTGAACGTCCATAACCTCCTTTTTCCGTCAACGCTGTTTTGCGGACAATGTCTCCCGCCAACATGGGAATCTTCGCCGCGCGCTCTTCATATTCTTCCTGAGTCAAAACGGCGTCCTCGGGAACGCTGTCAATGGGTTTCTGTTGGAATGCGACATTGTCTGGGGACAACCGTGTCCCGGAATCAACATCGCCGGTGGCGACCAGGACTCTCACGGTTTGGACCTTGGGTGCGTTTCCGCTTCCTTGCATGGCTTGTTGGACTCCGAGCATAGCGAGGAGTCCACATCCTCCGGCAACGGCCAGTAGGACAAGTGTCTTCGGTTTCATGGGGACGTCTCCGAATGGTGTCTCGGAAGCGCCGCCCTTCGTATTTCATCCTTCTCAGGATCGGCTCGAATTGGACGGCGGCTTCACAATATGCGGGTTCTAATGGTTAAAATGGTGATTACGATTGCGACGCCTTGTATTCCCAGCCCTCCCGAACTCCCTGTCTTCACAAAGTGAAGCACGAATCGGATGTTCCCACTGGATGGACTCTCCCGAACGGCGAGAGCCGAAGACATCTCCTGACGACAAACTCAAGTCGAGAAAATCCTCGAACTCTCTCGGTCACTTCGATCCGACAAACGGAGCCCGGCGCCGCGGAAACGCCGTGTCAAATTCGCTAGTAGATCATTCCGGCGTAGGCAAAGTAGCCCAAGGCCGCCACGCAGATGGGAATTCCGTAAGGAAGCAGCAACATGCGTGGTTTGCGCTCCGCGGCAATCTCGTTGAGTTTTTCCACGTTTCGAATGGTCATCCACTCGGTGAGAATGATCAGGAAGTTTCCGTAATGTTTATTCCATTCCCGCTTCCAGAGAACCATGGCGACCGCCATCACGGCTCCGACAATGCAGGTCACCAGAAAGACGTGCCAAGTGACGGTTGCTCCCAGCCAGGCGCCAATTCCGGCCATGAGTTTGACGTCGCCGGCTCCCATGCCGCCGACCATCCAGAGAGGCAGCAGGGTCAAGAGACCGACCGTCATTCCCCACATCGCAAGCCCGAACCCGTCCAGGCCGCCAATCCAGGAGTTGTAAATGATTCCCGAAATGACCATCGGGAAAGTGATCCAGTTGGGGACGCGGAGTTCGCGTCCGTCGATAATCGCAGCGACGATCAGCACGACGCTGACAAATTTCACATGCCAGTTTTCGAGGAGAATGGTTTGCCAATCCATGATTTGCCGGCCTTTCAAAGATGAGGGGAGATCAATTTATCGACGCAGCAATCCAAACGGACCCGACCAGAGCACGGCGATTCCCACGAGCACGGCCGGCAGGAGTTCCCCGATCGGAGAGGCTCCCAAGTCAATCCAAAAGGGCAACACGGTGTCTTCCCTTCATTCCGAGAAACTCATCAGATTGCTGTAACAGGAACTTGCCAAGGGCTGGACAGCCGAACCGCCCGGTAAGGAATGGCTCCCAACCGGGCGGTCGACGAATCCGAAGTCACAGGGACTTGCTCACAAATTATGTGAGTTGATCGCGAATGTCATTGAATCGATTGGATGCGTTCTGGCCGACGGCGCGGATGGCGGTCAGACAGACGATCACGATCAAAGCCAGCATGACGGCGTATTCAACTGCGGTGGGGCCGTCTTCAGAAGCCAGGAACTTCTTCACGTTTTGGGTCAGCTTGGTCATTTTTCGTCCTCTCACGTATCATTCCGGCTAGGCTCTCACATCCAGCCGAAATCATTAGGGGCTACCCGGATTCAAACGTATGAATCTCTGTCGGCTCCCCGGTTTCCCAAGGTCAATGCCGGACGAGGTATTGGGTGGGGCCTCGGTCGACACGAAAAGCTAGGTCGCCGTTTGAGAGATGCAAATTTTTCTTGAGAAAATCTTCCAGATCTGGAAAGACTGCGGAATTCGAAACCCCGTCCGATCTGGGTTGGATGAGCCGTTGTAAGAATCGTTCGGAGTGAAGCAACCGGATGGGATTCCCCGAGAAAGACGACTTTTCTCCTTCATCGGGAGCCAACATTCCTAACAAAGAGGTGGGTGGGATCGGAAAATTCGTTCCCGCGCATTGACCGTTCGGAGAGTTGGCTTCGCACGAATCGATCAGGTTGAGGAGCGGATTCTTCAGGTTCGTCGCGACGCGGGATCCGTGGCTCCCAAAACGGGGATCTCGGTCGTGTCGGAATTGGCGTCATAAGTGGCCAGTTCGCTACATGTTTGCCCCGTATTCCGAGATGTGGACTCGACTTCACCCAGATTGTGGAGGATCTTTTCACAAGATTCTTTGAGAGCCTGAAGCTGGGACTTGGAAAGCTCTGAGATTGCCCGGCTGCGCACTCTCCGGCTGATGGGAGCAACTTCCGCCCAAACCTTCTCCGCTTTGGCTGTTGGGGTGATGACATTTTTCCGGCGGTCGTTTGGACAATTCTCGCGCTGAATTAACTCCGCCTTCTCCATCCGGCCAATGATGCTGTGCAGAGTTTGTGGTTCGAGTCCCAGACCTTCGGCAATTTCATTCTGGGATCCATTTCCGCGCACGCTCAGGTAGGCGAGAACCTCCCACTGACGCAACGTTAACCCTAATGGAGCCAATTCCGCCGACATGGCTCGACGAAATGCGTGAGTGGCAGAGCAAATCCAATAGCCAACGCTGTCTTCCCAATCGTATTCCAGCACGCGAGCCGCCTCATGATCGAAACTTTTTCACATCGAAAATATCGATGAACTCTCTTACGTTTATAAGGGGAAGGCGTTTTGGAGTCCAACCCGATCTATGAACCTCGTTTCCAGGAAGTCCGGCTGAGAACCTCGATCAACACCGGTTTGAACGGTGAGAGCGAGCACGTCGTTTGCTCGACAAGGACCCTGAAGCAGGCAACTCCAGAGACTTGTTGATTCAGGATCACGCCGCATCGCGAATGGCGCTGCGGCTCGAACTCAAACAAAGTTCTGATAACGGTCCTTGGGGAATTCTCCTTTCGACGGGATTCCCTGTCGTCAGGGTTCATCCCCCGGATGTCGGGGGATACGATCTCCCGTGGTCCGTTTTCCAGACCGATTCTCCTCTATTTGATAAACAGGAAGATTCATCATGCGCCTGCCACACTCGGTCAGTCTGATCATGTTCGCGATCCTCTGTTCCTGCCTCGCCAATTCTCGCGCGAACGCTGAGCATCGGGAATTTGAAATCTGGCCCGGGGAATTACCGGAAGGATCCGTCACCTATTCCCCGGAACAAAAGCTGGAACTCTCTGCCAAGACGACCGACGAGCGAATTGCGTTTGTCGAGCGCCCCACGCTGACAGCCTACCCGGCGGATCCGGAGAATGCCACGGGATGCGCGGTCGTGATCTGTCCGGGTGGGGGATACAATATCCTCGCCTGGCCCAAAGAAGGACTTGAGGTCGCTGAATGGTTCAACTCAATCGGTGTGACGGCATTCGTCCTGAAGTACCGCGTCCCCCGTCGAATTCCCGATAAGATCCACTGGGAGCCGATGCAGGATGTGCAGCGCGCCATTCGCCTCATCCGGCATCAAGCGGAGCAATGGAGAATCGATCCAAACCGAATTGGGACGCTCGGTTTCTCTGCTGGCGGACACCTCACAGTCATGTCGGGGGTCCAGTATGAAACGAAATGTTACGTGCCGGTGGATGAAGCGGACGAACAAAGTTGTCGCCCCGACTTCATGTGTCCCATCTACTGTGCCTACCTCGGGGATGACTACGACGATAAGGCAAACAGCGAATTGGGCGATTTGGTGACGGTCACGGACGAAACGCCGCCGACATTTCTCGCCGTCACCTGGGACGACGCCTTGCGGGGCGCTCAATCCGCATTGCTCTTTGTCCGACTCAAGGAACACAACGTCCCCGCGGAACTTCATGTCTTTACCAAGGGGGGACATGGCTACGGTCTTCGCCCATCAGAAAACGCAGTTTCCCAGTGGCCGAGTCTGCTTCACAGTTGGATGAGCGCACAGGGGTTGTTGGATCGGTCGTAAATGACCGATTCTGATTTTGGAACATTCATTGGTAACAAATCCGAAATTTGAAGAAC
>JAGQQQ010000410.1 GCA_020426125.1 Planctomycetaceae bacterium | reverse complement strand
GGCCCATGTGCCGGAGCCGGTTCCACCAGACGGATTCCCCTCCCGGTTCCACTTCATTGCGAGTGCACGGCTCAAAGATCAGCCACGAAATCCCAAAGAAAATGGCTCCGGCAATGACGTTGCTGAGGATTTGGTAGAGCAGTCCACTTGACCAACTGGCACTCGAAGCGGAAAACTGAAACCCGACAGACAACGCTTCACTCAACTGCTGATCCGATCGCGCGTTGATTAGTCTCTCGCACAGCCAGACGGTCACATCTTCAAAGAGAACTCCCAACGTGGAGGTCAAGCCGATCTCTTGCGTGATCTCTTTCACGAGGTACGGGCCGATATGATAAGCGACCAGGAAGATCGCCATCGTGGTGACCGCGTAACTCGTCCTGCTGAAGTAAACCGAGGCCAGGAGTCCTAAACTTCCGATGACAATCAGATGGGCGAGCAATGAGGCATACGAGGCGACGATCTGGTGCCACAGTATGCCTCCCAGCGTGACCGCCAGTGCCGTGAATGGGATCTGCACGAGGACGAGGAACATGGCTCCGGTCAGCCGAGGGAGCCACTTTCCCATCAAGATTGCCAACGGACCGATGTCGGCCATTTTGAGCAGGCTGAGTGTTCGTTCTTCTTTTTCTTCCGTGATTGCCGACGCGAAGAAGGTTGCTCCGGCGACAGTGATAAACCAGTAGTTCAGCCAGACGACCGTGCCGAACAGGGATCTTCCTGGAGCGGAAAACGAGAACTGGTTGATCTGGCTCGTGGCCAGCACCCAGAGGATGAACCCCGCGAGCGCCGCCCGAAACGCATGCGAGCGCCAATCCCGGGCATCTACCCGAAAGGCCCGCTGAACAAGCGCGAGCGTTTTACCGATCATGTGCGAACGCCCCGCTCCGTGAGGTCCATAAAGGCTTCATTGAGATGCCGCTGATCCCGACCGAAGCTGATGATCGAATGGCCGCGATCAAGGATCTCGCGAAGAAGCTTGTCACCGTCAATCAAATTGGGATCCAGACGGACTTTGACTTCGGATCGGCCCTCCAGGGAATCCACTCCCGTCACACCAGCAATCTCCTTGAGAATCAGGGGCTGTTCTTCTGGCGGGACATTCAAGCGAAGGCGAAACACCGGAGTCTCGTGCTGGTGGTCCAGGAGGCCTTCCATCGGTCCACTGTATTTCGTTTTGCCGCGATCGATGATGGTGACACTGTCACACAACTCCGCCAATTCGCTGAGAATGTGGCTGCTGATAAAGATCGTCTTCCCCATTCTCCGGAGTTCGCGGAGGATTTCCATCAGTTCGATGCGGGCGCGAGGGTCCAATCCCGACGCGGGTTCATCGAGCAGCAGCAAGTCCGGATCGTTCACAAGCACACGGGCGAGACTCACACGCTGCTGCATTCCACGCGAAAGTCCTTGGATCAGGTCGTCTTTGCGGCCGTCCATGTCGGTGAGTGCCAGGACGTCTCCGACGATGCGGTCCCGTTCCTTGAGCGTGAAGCCATATGCGGCGGCAAAGAAGTCGAGATATTCGAAGACCGTCATTTGACGATACATGCTGAAATGGTCCGGCATATACCCGAGCCGGCGACGAATTGCCTTCACATTGTCGCGAACGTCAAAGCCAAAAACCTGGATCCGGCCTGTCTGGGGTCGCAACAAAGTGCAGATGAGTTTGAGGGTCGTCGTCTTGCCGGCACCGTTCGGACCGACGAATCCGTGCAGGCTCTGCGGGGCAACCTCAAAGGAGATCCCATCGAGCGCGCGATGCTGCTTAAACAGATGGGTCACATTGTCGATGCTGATGACGGATTCCATGGTCATTCTTTTTCAGATTCGGAAGCGTCGGCCGACTCGACCGGGGTCGACTCACCAGAATTTTCATCGATGTGGAACGGGACGACGATCAAAGCACGCCCCCGTTGTTGTTCCGAAATCGACGGAGTATGCAAGGCCGGGGGGAGATCCACTTCGGCGTAAACTCGTATTTCCCCTTCAGGGAGTTTGAATGTGTTGCGTTCTTCGTCGCTGCTCAAACCCAGATCCCAGGACAGGAGCAAGGTTCGAGTTTTCTGAAGAAGTTGATCTGTGGTCGCTTCGTTTACGCCGGAATAGTTTCGATTCACCCGCCAGAAATCTTGGTTGATCGCCTGCCCAAGCATTTGGGCGGGACTCTGGAGACGGTGTGTCCCATCGCCGATGTCCCGTAATGCGGCAAGACGGTCGCCAGACACGACGAACAGGCTGGCATCCGAGGAGAGTCCTTGAACCCGGACGGACAGCTCAGTGAGCCCCCCCCCAGTGAGTTTGGCATCCACCAAATCGATTTGAAACGGCTCCCGATCCGGCGTCAGACGAAAATCATTCACGACGCCCGTATTGACGAGCGTGCGTGATGAGAAAGATGGGATCTCCGTCTGGACCCGGCCAATGGGCCGGTTCAATGCGAATCCAGGGACGGCTTCGATCATTTGTCCGGTCGAGTAGACATTCCCCTCGAAAGGATGGCGAATGTCGTAGTTGCTCCCTGACGTAACAAACAGGTTACTCCACATGGTGACAACGGCGCGCCCGCCGGATGTCGGACGAACGACTGCGACCGCGTTGATCGATGTTGATTCCCCATATCCTCGCGCGCCGACGGTGCGGAAGCCAAAACTGAATAGTGCGATAATTCCGAGAACCGCCCCGTACGTGATGCGATAATCCCCTCGTTTGCGACCGAGGAGCCAGCAGCCGGGGAACAGCAAGAGCAGGTAGGCCACCGCCAGCAGATAGATCACAATCCAGTTGTGCTGAGGTCGGGTGATCTCCTTGAGGATTGTGAACAGGCTGTCGGACACATTCCACTGCCGATAATACTGGCCGGCCTTCCGGATCTTCGAAAAAGACGTCTCGGATTGCTGGGCGGTCGACTTATGTCGATAAACGATCCCTCCCCCGAGGGGAAAAACGTCGCTCGGCTCGTTGAGGGACTGGAGTCTTCCCGAAAACTCGGGAGTGATCCCGGCAGTTTCCTGAAAGAGATGGACTGTCCCCCCTGCCAGAATCCAATCGGAGAAAGCCTGAGTCTGTGCTTCGCTCCACCGGGGAACATGGTCCAGGATGACCGTTCCCAAGCCAGTTAGCCCTGCCGCGCTCGTGGGAAATTCCGATTCGTCAAACGTGGGAACACCGTCCACACCGGCTCGAACAGCCTCTGGGCGAACGAATTGGACAATCGCCGGTTCGCGCGCCTCGTCCGGTTCATCGATTTGGTAGCTCTGATCGGGGCGACGTCCCCATTTGAGCATATACTCGTTGCGTCGCGGGACGAAGACGACAAATTGCAGCCGCCGTCGGCCGAAGGCCTCGATGAACTGATCTGGCTGAAGAATGGGGATATCCGACCGAGACAGCCCGGTGCCTGCCTCCAAAATGAAGTTCCCTTCCCAAGGACGATCCGAAAGATTCGCCACATCGATCGTCAGCAGATTGAATTGCTCCGATCGGACGAGACCATCGAACCCCCATTGGGGCTTGCCCTCGACTTGAAGTTGGGCGGACGCCGAAATCGGCAGCCCCAACCACAGGGCAACGATCAGCAGGGGAAACCCAGGTCGCTTGCCCATTATCAATCGCGGAGAATGATTCACTGAATGGGAGATCTTCACGTGTGGATTGTCGGTCGGAGGGGATGTCGACTGAGAATTGACGCCGATGTCTTAACAAAAAAGCGACTTGGGAACACGCGTAGAACGCGGCGATTTGCCACGCGGATGAAAATTCCTGAGATTTCCCGAAACTCTTTTTCTTCAGCTGACTCCGCGATGGACCGTCAATTCCTTATCATCTACGTCTTTCGCCGAACATTCGTTGGCTTTTCCTTATTCAGGGCCAACACATCATTCTCTGGATTTGATGGATTTCAGGAAACCCTTTTTGATCAGGAATTTCGAGTGAACGTGCTGACGTGGAACCCAGTTGTTTCACGCGTACGATCTTCCTTAACGGCCTTCTTTCTCTGCTTGCTGTGGCAGCCGGCATTTTTGTCGTCATCCGCACAAGGAGGCGATGCGCACCGGATCGAAGACATACGTGTGGGAATCGAGGGGAATTTCAAGGTGGGAGTCTGGTCTCCCATTCGATTTCGATTGGACGGACCAGCAGGCTCCTCCCTGCCGGAACGATCGTTCCGGGCCGAGATTGTGACGGCGGACCCAGATGGTCAGGGGTGCCGCATTCCATTGGCAAATGCCACCGTTTCCGGTGACGAATTGTCGGGACTGTTCTGCTCGTGGAAATTGCAGGCCCCGTTGCTCATCGAGGTGTACGAAGGGGAGTCGCTTGTCGCTTCCCGTACTGTCAAAGTCAACGGCACCCAGCAAGTGCGGTGCCTCAAACACGAAGATCAAATCTGGGCGATCGACGGCGACCAACCGGTCTTCGCGGCTGCGCGCACAAGATGGCAATCTCGAAACGCCAGTGACTTCGCCACGGTCTCCTGGGAATCCGTTTCCCAACTCCTTCCGCCGTTGGGGTTCTCGGCGGAATCCCTCGAGGGACTTGACGGCATTGTGCTGAACGCCGACACGCGCATTTCGGCCGACGTCTCCGAGGCGTTGCGTCAGTTTGTGCAACGTGGGGGACGGCTGATCCTTTCCGTTGGCGCGGACGCCGAGATTCTCAGCAACAGTCCGTTAGCGAGGTGGTTGCCTCTGATGCCAATCGGGCAAACGGAAACGCGGTATTTGACGGGTATCAACGAACTCGTTCCGGGGAGTGCGACCCTGCGGTTTTTGGGGACGATCCCTGCCGCGGAGTTGGATCGGACGCAAGGCGTGACGGTTGCCTCGGGATTAAAATCCCCGCTGGTTCAACGTGCAGCTTACGGGACCGGCACCGTGACCCTGTCCGCCGTCCGATTGGATCGGCCGCCATTCAGCACCTGGGATGAAACATCAGCAGCCGATCTCGCGGTGAAACTGGCCAGACTCGATCCTCCCTGGTTAACGAAAGAAGATCAAGACTCCGAGGAAGGATTCAACCCCACGGGAGTCAGCGATCTGCAAACACAACTGGTGCATGCCGTCGATTCTTTCGAGGAAGTCCGGCGACCATCGCATCAGTCCGTTCTGCTCTGGTTGGCCTTGTATATCGTTATTTTAGGCCCCCTGGACTACATCCTGGTACACCACATCTTGAAGCGGCCCGAATGGACTTGGGGAACGGCACTGATCCTGATTGTGGCGGCGGCGGCCCTTGCGATTTCTCAAGGCAGTCAGGCGAATCAGACGTCCATGACGTCTCGGCAAATTGAACTCCTCGACTTCGATGTGGCGTCCGGTTTGGCGAGGGGGAGGTCGGTCTACTCCTTTTACAGCCCCAGCACCGCTCGGCGGGAAGTCAAATTCCGGCCCGGAAAACTTCTTACGTCCTTGGATAATGGTCAACCGCCATTATTTCGGGGGGAATGGGCGACCCGTCCAGAAGATGGCTACCGAGGCATGTACTCTCGGGGTGGAACCGATCTCAGTAAGCCCGCCAGCCGGTTTTCAAAAAATCGAGATTCCCTGACCGAGTTGCCAACGCTGGTTTGGTCGAGTGTCTCCCTGGAGAGTGACTGGGCCTGCACCGTTTCCGGAGCGGAATTGGCATCCGGACAGCTTCAAGACAACGGCACCGGCCGGCTTACCGGGGTTGTCACGTCGGAACTTCCCGAGCCGATCGAGGACTGGTTCCTCGCCTACGGCGACTTCATGTACTTCCCTGACAGAAACAAGGGGGAATCCGAGCCGCTTCAGCCGGGAAAACCGTTCCAGGTCAGCAGTTTGAATTCGAACCTTCTCCGAGGAAGGCTGGTTGGCCTGACAATGAGTTCCGAAAAGATCAGCTCCAGCCGGACCAGCATCATTCTCGAACGGGCATCCCATGATCCCTGGGATCGTGACGCCGAATCCATTTTCCGGACGATCACCTTTCATGAAGCGATGGGGGGGACAGACTACACGGGCCTCACCAATTCTGTGCTGGCGACCGCCGATTTGAGCGATCTGTTGAAACTGCACCGGGCCGTGGTCTTCGGTCGGATTCGGACCCCTTCCACTCGATTGACGATTGACGGAGTCGACGATCTTCCTGGAGATTCTCAGGTCTTTGTGCGTCTCATTTTGCCGGTCGAATTTCAGAATCGGGACGGAGATCTGCTTCCCAGTCAGGATTTGCTCCAGGCAAAACCTTGACCCTGAGATGCCAGGGGGCGACGATTCTCCGCCCACTGTTCAACGACGCGAAACAGAATTCAGCTGGACTGACGGACGATGATCGAAACCATCAAACTGACCAAGCGATACGGACAACTGATCGCCGCCAATGAGATCACCATCTCACTCGACGATGGGGACGTCTTCGGCTTTATCGGCCCCAACGGATCCGGCAAGACGACGACCATGCGGATGATCGCGACGCTGCTGAATCCGGATTACGGGGAATGCTACGTCTGCGGAAAATCCATCTACACCGATCCCGAGGAAATCCGCAGGATGGTCGGCTACATGCCCGACTTCTTCGGGGTCTACGACGATATGACCGTCATGGAGTACCTTGAGTTCTTCGCATCCACCTACCGGATTCACGGCCCCGGTCGCCGCAAGATCTGCGAAGAGAAACTTGAGTTGGTCGATATGTCTTTCAAACGGGATGCCATGGTCAGCCAGTTGTCCCGGGGACAAACGCAGCGCGTCGGACTGGCGCGCACTCTGCTCCATGATCCGCAGGTCCTGTTACTCGACGAACCCGCTTCGGGACTCGATCCCCGGGCACGCATTGAAATCCGAAACTTGCTGCGTCGGCTCGGAGAGATGAAGAAGACCGTGATTGTCTCCAGCCATATTCTCCCAGAACTGGCCGATGTCTGTACCCGCGTGGGAATGATCGAAAAGGGCATCATGGTCGCCGACGGCAACGTCGCGGAGGTGATGCGGAAGGCCCGGGAATCAATTTCGCTGGAAATCAAAGTCGTCGACCGTACCGAGGAAGCGGCCAAACTTTTTGAACAGATGGACGAAGTCGCCAGCGTCGACATTCAAAAGGGAATCTTGCGAGTCACCCTCAAGCCTGGTGTCGAGGACTACAGCGTTCTTCCGGCCGCGCTCCTGGAGAACGGCTATCGCCTGTTGATGTTCCGCGAGGAAGAAGTCAACTTGGAGACGGCGTTCATGACTCTCACCCAGGGAATGCAGCAGTAATTTCTTCGTGATTGAATGATTCAGACATCAATTCTTTCGCGATTTGATACGTTCCGTTTAGCCGTGCTCCGCCGGAGCCGAATCCGCGATTCCATTCTCTCCCGCCACGATTACCAACGTTTCAAAATCCCCATGCCCGACTTCATCAACGTCGCCAAGACTGGAGACATCCCCCCCGGAGAGGGGCGCACGTATCCCGTCGAAGGAAGAATGATCGCCATTTTTTTTGTCGACGGCGAATACTTCGCCATCGATGACGCCTGCCCGCACATGGGCGCTTCTCTCGCCGCCGGTTGGGTCGACGACGGAGCCGTCACCTGCCCTTGGCATGCGTGGCGATTTTGCGTGAAAGACGGCACCTGGCTCGACAATCCGAAATCAAATCTGAAGACGGACACGTACCCCATTCGGATTGAAGGCGACGACATTGCGGTGGCCGTGAAAAAACAAGACAGCACACCAGACACTTAAAGTGTCCGTCAAGAGGAAATTGAGTGACGAGAACTGCGAATTCTCCTCTCTCAACTCTGCTCTCTCAACTATTGAAAATGGAGTGGGCCGATAAGCCGGGTTCTGTCTTGGACGATCATTTCTCTGGAACCGCCGTTGCCGACGGTCTCTACGCGGCCTACCCGGGAGTCGATCG
>JAGQQQ010000409.1 GCA_020426125.1 Planctomycetaceae bacterium | reverse complement strand
CCGCTGTTTCATCCGGGCCGCTTTCATCCCAAACAAGAAGGGCAAGGGGCCTTCACTGATCTGTTCCCCTTGAAAATGTTTGGGGATCTGGATCTCGTTATAAGTCTTGTTGGGAATGTCGACATCGAGGATCACTTCGCCGGTGCAAATCCAGCTGCGGGCGGCATCTGCTTCAATGGTGAACTCGGTGTTGCCGACCTTGTGAACATTATTGGGGGCTTCGGGGACGTTTTTCTCGGGGCTGAAGTCCATCCGTCCCTTGTCGGGCTTCTCGAACCAGTAGCGGCCGTCGGCCCGTTTCTCCGTTTTGAAAACGAAATCGTATTCGTACTTCTTAAAAGTCCCTTCGATCCGGTCAATCTTGGAGGACTGCTGCTCCCAAGTCTGCAGGAACGGCTCCATCTCTTTGGGAGTTTGAATCTGCGGCTGAATCGCGGGCGGCCGCTGCTGATTCGCTCCGTCCGCATCGGGTTGGTTGGCGACGCGCACGGGGGGACGTTGCTCCTGCGCCAGGCCCCACAGGGGAACAACGCTCACTGCTGTGAACGTCGCGATCTGGCCCACCAAGATCAAACTACGGGACATCGGCTCAGGATCCTTCCTGGTCAAATGTGGATGTCGGAGAGGAGTTGCGGAGGGGGGAGATGAAAGTCGTTCCGAATGGGAAAATGCCTTTGGGGAGAAGGCGAATCTTTCATCGGGGGTGTCGAATGACCGCCGGAGTCTAACCCGGTCGAAAGACCGCGCGAAGACCGGTTTTGGAACTCGTGACAATAGGGCAAACAGGCAGCGTGCAGGCTTTCGCGAGGAGTGTCAAACCTCGGTTCGATCCCATTGCACACAATAGATTTGAGGTAACGTGTTGGAGACGCAGTGCCAGTGGTCCCCCGCGTTTTCCGTGATCCAAAGCCCTCCTGTCGAAGACCCAAACGCGAGCTTCCGCCCAGTGGAATCGATGTCGAGGCCATGGCGGAAGACAATGTCAAAACAGTCTTGCTGCGGCAGACCGGATCGCTGGGAGATGAAGGTCTGCCCTCCATCGTCGGTGCGGAGGACGGTCAGTTTCTGATCGACGGGGACCCGGCACTCATCTTTGACTCCGGGGACAAACCAGGCGCGATCGCCGTTGTTCGGATCGACGCAGACCGCGAACCCAAACGAAGACGGCTGCACGTCCTGGAGTTCCGTCCAAGTTCGGGCTGCATCGGTGGATCGGAAGATCCCGTTGTGATGTTGAATCCACATCTTGTCCGGATCACTCGGGCAACTCACCAGCCGGTGCACGTCTTGGATGGTCTTGTCTCCCTGAAGGTCGGGGGGCATGAAGTCAGCACGCAGCCCTTCTCCCAAAAGCTCCCAGGAGTCGCCGTTGTCCTGCGTTTCCCAAACTCCCCCACAGGAGACCCCCATTGTGACATGCCGACTATTCCGGGGGTCGACGCACACAGAATGAATCCCCGCGTCATCTTTCCCGCCCCCGAACCATTTTTCCCGTTCCGGGGCATTCCACAGCGACTCAACCAACTCCCAGGTGGCGCCGTTGTCCAGCGATTTGAAGAGGCCTCCTGGGATCGTTCCGGCCCAGAGTTGTCCTGGTTGGTCCGTCCCCCCAGGTTCGAGTGCCCAAATCTCCGAAAGCGCCGCCGGTTTGAGAGGTGCTCCGGGTTCGGCCATCGGATGGGGGGCGATGGTCGCCCCTTCCGGGTAAACGGGAACCCCGCACTCGTCCCACGTTTTGCCGCCGTCGCTGGAGCGATGCAATTTGACTCCGAAGTGCCCCAGCGCCAGGGCGGCAAACAGCATTCCCGAACGGGGATCCGACAGGACAATGGTGACGTTGTGCCCCAGGAAGGCGACGTTGGTCAACCGCCAGTCGGTGTCTGAGCCTTCGTAGGTGATCAACCCCTTGTGAGTGGCGAGATGCAACCGAGCCATGTTGGAGCTTTCCAGTGAATGGAAGGATCAGCCGCCCGAAAGGGCTTGAAGGACGTAAACTTCGCTATTCGGTGTCACCGGACGGTCCCAGTTCGTCCGTTCTCGGATCGGTTCATTGTCCAGAAAGACAATCACATGCTGACGGATTCGCCCCTGATCATCGAGGATATATCCCCGCAGCCGGGGATTGTCCTCGAAAACCGAATTCAGGACTTCTGACAACGATTCCCCCGAAACGTCGACGCTGGGACAGTCGACATGCAGTTTCAGATGGGACGTGAAATGAACCGTTGGCAATGTTGCACCGATCATCCCGAAAATTACCAGATCAGCTCTTGGGCGAGTTTTGCCTGACCGTCTTCCACTTTGACGGGAACGAGGAGTTCCTGCTTTCCGTTGCTTTCTCGGACGAGGGGCAATCCCCCACCGGTCACGCGAACGGTGAGCACACCGTCGATTTGGAAACCGTCCGACAATGCTTCGATCTGATCGCCGATGCCGGCTCGGAAATACAAGTTCTCCGGAGAATCTGCTGCTGTGATTGTTAGCACTCGGCGGAAGTTCCCTTCCTTGTCGTTCTTTTTCAATGGTTCCGGGAAGTCAGTCACTTCGCCAAACGGCGTCTTCAGTCGGAACTCGGGTTGCCCCGCGTCATTCAAGGAGTACCCCTCAAACTGGTATCCCTGTCGATCCCGGATCGAATCGGCGGGCCAAGGCGCATCCTGCGAAGCCAGTTGAGCGAACGCGAAGTGCGGTTCGACCGTGAGAATATGGTCTCCCAAAGGAACCTGCTTCCCCTGTCCTCGTCCCGTCCAATGTTTCGATGCGTCGATGAAGCGGTCATGCCAGATCAGCCGTAGGCAGAGTTCGTTGGCATCCCAAGCGAAGTGGGCCTTTTCGGGCGTGCCGACGGCGATCCCTCGCGGAGAGAGGCCTTCAATAAAGTTGCGATAGAGGATCGGCTCCTTTTCGGGGACCAACTCGATCATTCGAGCGATCAGGCCTTCGGGGATGCCCGCTTTGTCGCCATCGGTCAGATAGGTCCAGACGGCGCTGATCTGCTGATTCGGATGGCCGTCGTAAATGTCCTTGACTACGGCTTGCCCATTGGGGAATCCGGTTGGCATCCGCGTCCCGGGCCGATACTTCGCGGGATCATACAAGTACCGGACGAACCACTCAGGACGGATCCGTCGCGTCATCCCCGTGAGGGAGATCGCCTGGATCCCGGTCGCCGGGTGGTTCGCAAAGGTGTGGCACTTGATACACGCGAGGTTGCTATTGCCGACCAGTTCGCGACCAGTCGATTTCACGCGAATTTCCGGATCCTCGAACTCCGCGAGTTCTCCCTCCTCTTTTCGATCGAGTGTGATGAAAGCCGGCGCCAATGGACTGGCGACGTCGTTTCCAAACTTCGGCATCCGCGTTCGCATGTACGGCCGTTCGTTGGCGCCATTGGCAAGAATCTGTTTCAGCCAGCCGTCTTGTAGCTTGTCCCCGACGCCAGTGAGTGAGGGGGGGAGTCTCCCTTCGTCTCCCATCTCATGTTGAGTTGTCTCGAAGAGGGCGTTTCGACTCGGTTCGGGTCCGCCGAGTCCTCCCCGTTCGTGACAAGCATAACAATTGAATGTGAGCATCGTCTGATGAACGGTCTGCTCAGGCGACATGGTGACATTGTCCGCCAATGATGCGAGAGACGCAGCGATGTGCCGCTGTTGTCCTTGAGTCAGATCGTAATTCGGGATCGGCTTTTCCCGAGTGCCGACAACGTCGGAACTCAGACAGCCCGATTGGGATCGCAACTCACTCCAGGCGGGAGCGGAGAGCGACGATGTCAGCTTTTTGCCGTCCTGCTGGTATTCATGGCAGTTTGCGCACCCAATTGATGCGAACAGTTTGCGTCCTTGTTCCACAAGCGAAGCATCACGGTGAAACGCCAACCCGTCTTCGGGGTTTTCTTGCTTCGGAAGTTCGATCGGCTTCCCACTCTCATCGGTCGTTAGGAGCAGCGAAGCATCCTGTCGCGGCATTCCGGGCCCAGCGAGTTCCAGCCGAACCGATTCCTCTCCCCCCAGTTCAAAATACTCGACGCGAATGCGATGAACTCCGGAGTCGAGTTCAAGTTTTCCTTCTTTCGTTGTATGCGGATGGATGCCGTCGACCGAGACAACTTCCTGGTCATCAACAACCAGTCGGCTCCCATCGTCACTCCCCAACCAGAAGGAGTAATTCCCCTTCTTCTCCAGCTTGAGAAAGGCTGTGTACACGACCCCAAAATTCTCCGAACGATTCGCGACGGACACATCCAGGCCGGAACAGACCCCTTCGTCGACGGGAGTCAATTCGGCGAAGTTGGGAAGCGATTCCCAACTGCCGTGGTACGCTGCAAAGTGGACATTCTTCGGCAGATCCCGGGTGGCCCCGCTCGTCAGGTAGCTGGCCAAATCCTCAATTTCTTTTTGTTCCAGATTGAGAGACGGCATCCGTCCCGAAGGGCGGACCGCGTGGGGATTCTTCAGGAATTCAATCATCGCGGGCATGCTGTACTTGGCAGCGACGTCAGGCAGGGGCACCGTCGTCGCCTCGCGAACGCTCGTGCCGTTGCGGGGGGTATGGCAGGCGACGCAACCGACCTGATGGAACAACCGCTCTCCCCGAGCCATTGCTTCGCGGTCGGCCGTGCGCTCGGCTGGCTGTCCCCCGGAAGCGAGAAAATTCGCGAGCGCCTGCACCGCACTCATGCGTTCGTCATTACTCCATCCGGCAAACGGATCCGGCATCGTCGTACCAGCCTTGGTCTCATGCGGATTCGCAAGGAATTGAACCATCCAGTCGGGGCGAACTCGCTGGGCAATATTCGTCAGAATCGGCGCCTGCTTCGTCAACAAAGCCTGTTCCACCGCATCATTCACCTCATGACAATTCACACAACCCAATTCCCCGACGAGGAGCCGCCCGGCGTCTCCGTCGTTGTCTGACAGTGCGAGAAACCGTTCATATCCGGGGATGCGGGGACGGCGTGCCTCCTGCTCCGCGTCGCGCGGCAAAATCCAGATGTTACGAAAACGGATGGGATTGCCATGGTCTTGAATGTAGATCGGACCCGACTCCGGCGACTCCGGCAATGGAGCCGCACGCGTCGTCCGCGGCACTTCGACATCCGGTTGGACGATGACGCCGTTCAAACGCACGGTCATCTTCACGTTGGCGGTCTTCTCCCCTTTGTCATTCCAACGGGCCGCCGTGAAATCGACATCGTAGGTCTGCCAACTCAGCGGCGGCAGGCACATGTTCACATCCGGATCCCGGATCTCGTAGATCCCGCCGGTCTCGTTGTTCTTTCCTTCCAGACCAAAGGAATCGAGAACCTGCGTTTCGTAGCGGCCCTGGTAATAAATGCCGCTATTGGCCCGACTCTGTCCCTGAGCGAAGGGCATAAACGATGTCTGAAACTCGACATGGATCGTGAAGTCCCGGAATTTGTCTTTCGTCATGGTCCCCTGAATGAGCAGGCCATCGTCCGTCATCTTCGCATTGTCGAGCCAGTGGTCTTTCAGTGCCTGCTCGGTCCCGTCGAACAGGACAACAGCTCCGGCGGGGGGCTTCGCTCCCAAGGTGGGACTCTGCCGGGAGACCTTTTCCAGCTTCATGGTCTCAAGCAGGTCGACCACATCTTCCGATTCTTCTCCCTCGAGGATCTGAGGGGCTTTGCGATCCCAACCGGCTCCGGGAAGTCCGCCGTTGTAAAGGACGACGCGAAAGACGCCGTTCCCTCGGGCCACGACCTGAGCGGCCTTGTTCCCCGTCGCAGCATCGCTGGCGACGTATTCTCCCTGGATGGCAAAGTCAGGATTCTTTTCGGCTTCGGCGACCGACGTGAAGACGTCTTTCGGTTCCTGGGCCGTGGCCGCAAACGGAGCTACCAAGAGGAGAAGAGAGACATTCAGCAGCAGGCGAGACATTGGGAATTCCGTGGACGAAACGGGTCAGCAATCATGGATGAGAATGCGTCAAAGAATAGAGAATCGCCGTCTGCGGAAACAACCAACTGAATCACCCATTCAGAAAGTCTTGGCTTCTCGCTGAGAACTGCGGATGCCGCCCCTCCTTTGGAGTGCTCCGACTCGTCGGAGCTTTCTCTCAAACAAAGGTGTCAATTCACGAAACCAACGTCCGACAGAAACCAAGCTGTGTTTCTAACGAAAGCGGTGACGGGGCACCGCACTCCAAAGATTCCCGCGTTGACAGAATGTGGCGATCCGTTTCTGCACCGGTCTCACGCAATTTCTAGACTCATTCCTTGGACGATGTCGGATCGAATGCACGCTCGGCTCGCCGAAGAGGCTGAGCCAGCGCCTACTCGTCCGACTTCTTGTGGTTCTTCGCCGTCCGCCGAAGTCGATCAATCCGCTGGCGGGTTGGCGGATGGGTGCGGAAATGGCTTTCGAGTCCATAGGCGATCGCCTCGGGAACGTTCTTCGGTCTCTCCGGCTGAGTGGGAACCCCGTCTTGCTCGTACTTCTCCGCGAGGCGTTCGTTGAATTCGATGGGGCCTTTTTCCGATCGCCCTGCATCGAGCATTCGTTTCAGAGCGTAGTCGTCTGCTTCGTTTTCCATCGATCGGGAGAATCCGACGGCATACTGATCGTAAAGGCCCATGATTACGGGGTTCATCAGGCCGCCGTCAAAGTTGCCCGCGCGGTGAGCGTACGTATAACTCCGAACGCAGTGTTCGAGGTCCACATGGGCGATCTCGTGCCCGATGACAAACTCCAATTCTTCATCGGACTTCACAAAGTCCAGCAAGCCGGTGTTCACGTAGATGTAGCCTCCCGGCAGGGACGCGGCGTTCACGTCTTCATCGACAATCACCGAAAAGGTGTACTTGATTTCTGGACGTTTGAGGCGGTCGAGAAAGAGCTGCGCAGCGTCTTCGACTCGAGTTTTTAGATCCTCATCATCCGAGAACTCGACATCGTCCGAGTCTTCCATCTCCTCGTGGATCGCCGCTCCCAGATCTTGCTCTTCCTCGTCGGATAGTCCGATGGGATCCTGAACGGCATCGTCGGCCTTTCGCATGACGTCGCTGCCGAACTTGAACAATCCTTCCACAGCTTTGACAGGATCCAACGAATTGCTCCTGTCCTTTGATGCCGTGGACTTGTTATCGGACTTCGCGGCTGACGTGTCGTCCTCTGATTCGGACTCCTCGTCACGTCTTGTACGGGGGATCAACTTGCCGAGCATTTCCGCTGGATCGATTTGATTCCCATCGATGTCCTTGTCCAGAGAACCGAGCAAGGCCCCCGTCGCTTCCTCGAAGGCTCCTTGAGCTTGGCCGAAGCCGTCCTTCACCCCCTTTTCAATCCCATCCTGTGCCGCCTGTTGCACATTCTGGCCAGCTTCGAGCGCGACCTCCTTAAGTTCCAGCTTCATGGCCTCCCGGGTCTTTTCGCCTTCCTGACGCAAGACGTACACTCCGACCCCCAGCATCAGAGCCATGCAGGTCGCCATCATCACGACCATTATTTTGATGGAATTGTCTTGAGCCATGAATGCCCCCTGAAGTATTGGGTTCGTTACCACCACGAAGTCTGACAGCCAGAATTGTAACCTCTTCCCTGTTCCCTGTGCGAACCCAAATTCATCGAGAACCTCACCGTTGAGGCGGGACGGCGAAGTGACAAAAGACCGACACCCACCTCGCCCGTTCGTCCACTGGTTCCGTCTCCATAAGTTGTCGCATGCGGTTCAGCAGGGACACCACCTCGTCACTGAGCGGAAAGACTTGCGCCACCTGCGGTTCCTCAGACACGAGTCGTTGGGAGATGGCATCGATCAATTCGGGAACTCCGACGCCGGTCTTCGCGGAGACTTTCCAAACCGGGCGGTTCCATTCGTCCTGTGTCAGAATCACGGGGAGGTCCGCCTTATTGATGACCACCACGGCGTCGGGAAACTCTTGAAGCAAATCGTAGTCGTCATGGGAAAGTTCCTGTGACTGATCGAGCACCAGGATCAACAGATCGGCCTCGGCGATTCGCTGCCGGGCACGCTCAATCCCGGCGGCTTCCAGTCCTGCGGCTGAGCCACGCAGACCTGCGGTGTCGGACAACTCAATAGGCCAACCGTCCACGGCGGTCTCTGCAGAAACAATGTCCCGCGTTGTCCCCGGCTGGTCAAAGACAACAGACCGCTCGAAACCGACCAGCGCGTTGATAAGGCTCGACTTCCCCACGTTCGGTCGGCCACATAAGACCACGCTCCAGGGGATGATCAGATGCCGACCAAAGTTGGCCCAGGCCAGCGCACGATCGATTTGTTCCAGAGCCTCGTCTCGCGATGCCGAACCAAGCCAATCGATGAACTCCGGCCAAAGCTGGGACTGCCGCAACGCCGCGTGCGCCGTTTTCTGAGTCGTCGTCTTGGTGATGGCAATTTCGAGGTGATGCTTCAGGTCGGAAAGGTGTTCAATCGGAGCATCCCATTCCCGCGTCAGGGCGGGGACTCCACCAAATCGCTCCAGGTCGGCACGGATCCTTTCCACAGCCGCCTGCCCGCCGTGGCAGTGAAGTTCCATCTGGTCGACAGCCTGTTTAACGAAGACAATATCCTCGTCGGACCAGTGTCCGAAGTGGATCCGTTCAAGCTCCTGATCGGAAATGGGTTTCCCGTTCGCTGCCTGAAGCAGGGCATCAATCGCGGACAGATCTCCCCCAATGGAAATCACCGCGACCGCCCCCCGTCCACGCGGAGTCAACAGGCGATAGGAAAAGGGATTCTCAGAGGTCATGGGCAGCGAACCGGCCTCGATAGGATCCAACGTCAACCTCTTCGTCACGTCGAGACATCGTCAACGTCAGGAAACCGCCCCGCTTCATCGATCGCATACTCAGTTTGGAAAAACGTGTCCCATTCATTGGCGGAGCGAATCTTTCCAATCTTCGCACGCACCGATTCAAACCGGGGATGCAAACGAGCATATTTGTAGCCGAATTTCTTCAGCACCCCGAGCCAGCGATCGGGGCCGTAAATCTCCTCCACCAGTTCGCGATGGCGCCGAATTGCCGCCCGTTGTTCAAAGACGGTCGGCGGCAATGGCTCTTCTCCGCGTGTTGCCAGTCGGACGCACTGTTCGAAAATCCATGGGTTCCCGATCGCCCCTCGAGCGATGGTGACGCCATCGACTCCCGTTTGTTCCATCATGTCCACGCACGCTTTGGCGTTGAACAGATCTCCACTCCCCAGGATTGTCTGCTTCCCGACATGCCGTTTGACCTCCGCCAGGAACTCCCAGCGGCTCGGCCCCACGTATTTTTGCTCGACGGTTCGCCCGTGTACCGTCACCGCCGCGACGCCAGCCGCGAAAGCGCCATCGAGGATTTCGAAGAATCGGTCCCGGCTTTCTGCGGAGTCGTCAATCCCCCGTCGCATCTTCACCGTGACCGGAATTTCCGCCGGAACCGTGTCACGAACTCGCTGAATGATGGAGATTGCAACATCCGGCTGACCAAGATGGTAGCCCCCCCGGCATCCCCCCATCGCCGTTTTCACCGGGCAGCCAAAGTTGACGTCGATGACATCAAACCCCGCGTCCACCAGTCGCTCCGCCGCAGGGACGAAGGACGCCGGTTCGGAACCCATCAATTGAGCCCCGACGGGATGATCAATGTCGGCGACTTCGAAGTAATGGGCGGTTCGGCCCTTCCCTTTGGCTTCGTTCGCAAACCGATCGATCATCACCTCCGCGACGGTGTAGCTTGCTCCGTATTCCCGAGCCAGCCGCCGCATGGGAACATCGCTATACCCGCTCAGCGCCGCTTGGACAAACGGATGAGCCAACTCCACCCGCCCCAGATGCAACGGAGCGAATGGACGGGTTGGAGGTTCCCGCACCGGTAAGGGGGGAGAACTGGCGGCGGGGGACGAATCTAACGGCATGATATTCCGTGAGCGGGTCAAACAATGACAGATGCACTATTGTTTCCCAGCGAGATGGAGTCAACCGGCGAGCCGGAGACGATAGTCCCGTGCGTTTTGATCATGCGAAGGATGGCCAATTGATCCCAAAGACCTTCTCATCTCTGACTCGCAGCTTTTGAACAATTCAATCCGGTTGGTTTTCTTTCCCAGCATCAATCACAACAATTCGGGCGAATAACTTCCCGATGAACACTGACTCAGAACACGATCCGATGAGTGAGCCTTTTCCCGAACGACTATCACGCGAAGCGATCCGAGCCCGGCAGACGGAGCGAGTCCAGAAACTATTGGCAGAGATCCTGGAGCGAAACCCGTTTTATCGGGAACGGTACGCTGGATGGAACGTCGACCCCAAGTCCATTCAATCCCCCGAGGATCTGCGGCAGTTGCCGTTGCTCACGAAGCAGGAATTGGTGGACAGCCAGAATGCTTTTCCGCCGTTTGGTCGGAATCTGACCTACCCGTTGACGGACTGCGCCCGGCTGCATCAGACATCGGGAACGACCGGGAAGCCGATGCGGTGGCTGGACACGCGCGCCAGTTGGGACTGGTTCATGGATTGCTGGGCGCAGATCTATCGGCTGGTGGGCATTCGCCAGGAGGACATCTTCGCGTTTCCGTTTTCGTTTGGCCCGTTTATTGGATTCTGGACCGCTAGCGACGCGTTGGTTCGGTGTGGCGCCCTGGTGATTCCCGGCGGCGGGATGTCCAGCGAAACGCGATTGCAAATGATCGTCGACCATCGTTGCACCGTTGTCTGTTGCACGCCGACCTACGCATTGCATCTGATCACCGTCGCGGAAAAACAATCCATTGATTTGCGATCGACATCGGTGACGCGATTGATCGTTGCCGGCGAACCCGGTGGAAGTTCAGCGGAGATCAGGTCACGCATCCAAGACGGCTGGGGCGCAACCGTCATCGACCACAGCGGTGCCAGCGAAATCGGCGCCTGGGGTTTTGGCAGCGAAGACGGCACGGGATTGCATGTCATTGAAACCGAATTCATCGCGGAACGATTGTGTTTTGATGACGCCAATCCCAACGGTCGACGTGCCGATGACGGCGAACAGGCCGAGTTGGTATTGACCGGCCTGGGGCGGTTCGGCGGTCCGGCGATCCGCTACCGTACCGGCGATATCGTTCGCGGGTACGAACAACACGAACATCCTTGCCGGTTTCTGTTTCTCGACGGCGGCGTCCTGGGACGCAGCGACGACATGATGGTCATCCGGGGCGTCAATGTATTCCCCAGCAGCATCGAATCGATCATCAGACAGTTGGATGCGACCGCCGAATTTCGCATGATCGTTACCAAGCAAGGCGAAATGGACACGCTTGCCATCGAGACGGAAATGGACGCACACCAGTGTGACAAGCTGGCCAAGTTGTTTCAGCGGCGATTGGCGATGCGCGTCGGTGTCACCGCGGTGCCAATCGGATCACTGCCGCGTTTCGAAGCCAAGGCGAAACGGTTGGTGGACCAACGCGGCCGATAATCCATCGCCGCGATTCGGCGGGCGGTCGTCAAAGGACCTGGCATCACCGTTGGTGTCTAGCCTTTAGGCGATTTCCTGTCGCTGCGTAGCAGCGACAAAGGGCGGCTAAAGCCTGTACACCAACACTCATGCTGCGTCACTGACGCGACGAAGGACTCGCAATAGCGCAACTTCAAAACTGACGCATTCGGGTTGTGAGTGCATTTCATCAAGCACCGTGTGATGCACCATCGTGCACCGCATGATTGCGGACAACGCTTAAAAGAACCTGGCCAATGTCTTTTCGCTCGGTTTGGGGGTCACCATCGAGACGACGATCATGGTGACAAGCGAGCTTGCCAACATCACGACGACGGGCATGACTTCGTATTCTTCGCCGCCCAGTGGAAGCTTCAACACAAACGTTCGAAGCGCGCCTTGCTGTAGAGCTTGATAAAACAACACGCTCCAGCTGACGATTGCGGCGAAAATGCCACTGATCGCACCGGCTGCGGTCAAGCCACGCCAGTAAAGTGCACCGACAACGATCGGAAATAACGCACTGAAGCCACTAAAACACCACACACCCAGAGCAAACACGCTGGGCGGATTCAATAGCCCAAGTCCATACGTCACCGCAACAATCCCGATAATAAACAATCGTGTGTACAGCACTTGTTGTGAGTCGGAAACGTTTTCTTTGCCTTTGTAGTGTGTCAGCACATCATTGGTGAAAATGGTGCCGATGCACAGGAATTGGCTGTCCAAGCTGCTCATGATCGCGGCCAGGATGCCGGCCGCCAATAATCCGCTCAGGATGTTTCCGGTTTGGGTGTTGACCAGAAACGGCAGGATCGCATTCGCGTTGACCTGGGTGGTTCCCGGGATCAACGGAAGCGGTGGCTTGGCGGGCATTAAACTGCCGGTTGCCCAAACGCCGACCAAGACGCAGGGAACCCACACGATCATGATAAAGACCGGGTGACAGATCACCGGAACTTTAAACGTGGATGCGCTCTTGGCCGTCATCCAGTGTTGGAACAGGTGCGGAAACATTCCCACCGAAAGTGGAATCAAGAGATACGTAAAGAACTTTGTCTTACTCATCTCGATTCGTGTTACCTTGTTTTCCGGTAATGACTCTCCCAATGCTTTCAGGTTTGCCATCAATCCGTCTTCTCCACCCAGCTTTGACGCGATCACATAGAAGGTCACAACGCCAAGGATCATGAAGACGATGGTCTGCATCGTGTTGGCCCACGTCGTTCCCCGCATGCCGCCAAAAAAGACGTAAACAAGAACAACCACACAAATCACCAGCGAACCCAACCAAGTCGGAACCCCGCCGTGCAACGCCTTGATCGGGTTGCCGTCCGGCGTGAGTGCCGGAAACAGGTCGGGTGACAAGCCGGCGGTCAGTGATTGAACGACCACGCCGCTGCTGATGACGCCGACCAACAGGTAGGGGATCACCAGGCCGACCAAGATTGGGAACAGCAACAGCCCGATGAAGTCGCTCTCCAGGCGGTCACGAAAGAACTCGATCTGCGTCGTGTATTTGTGCTGGTGCGCGAACTTCCATACTTTCACGCCGACGATAAAGAAACACAGCGAGTGAATGATCCCGCTGCTGCTGGCCAGCATCCCATAAACCCCAACGCCTTCCTTGAACGCTTCGCCGCTGCTGCCGACCAATGCAAAGGCCGTCATCGTCGTTCCGAACATGCTCATCAGCAGCAAGAACGGGCCGATCGAATGGCTGGCAACTTGATAGTCTTCTTTCGTTCCCTTGAATAACTTGCTGGAGAACAATCCCAGTGCCAGTAGCGCGCCTAGGTAGATCAATATGATGATCAACTGCGGCAGGCCGTTGTGTTCTAAAATACCCATTACGATCGGGCCTCCTCTGTGTCGCTTTCCTTGCTCGGAACCTGACGCAAATCGGATTCGTGAATCGGCCAAGCGATCACGGTCGCCAGTGCCCACGTCAATGTGGCACCGATCGAAATACAGGCATGCCAAAACAGTCCGATGGGCATGAATCCAAACACCAGCGTGTCGTCAGTCCAGAACCAATTGTCTTGATGCAAGATCAGCAGCAATAACACCAGTCCGGCGATGATCCACATGCCGCTGGATTTTTGCGAAGAAGCACTCGTCATTGAATATCCGGTCGAGAGTCGTAATCTGGGCGGGGAATTTTTTTTGGCGGGGATTGATGGTGGGATGCCCCAGAGTGTACTCCG
>JAGQQQ010000408.1 GCA_020426125.1 Planctomycetaceae bacterium | reverse complement strand
ACCCGGTCACCGAACAGGTGACGGGAATCGACCTCATTCAAGCCCAGATCCGCGTTGCCGCGGGAGAAAAGCTCGATTGGAAACAGAAGGACATCGGTTGCAACGGTTGGTCGATGGAAGCCCGCATCAATGCCGAGGATCCCGATGAAGGATTCCGGGGTTGTCCGGGCACGATTACGCGGCTGCGAATCCCAGGGGGATTCGGAGTTCGCTTCGACTCTCATGTCTACGAGGGATACCGCATCCCCCCCAATTACGATTCAATGATCGGCAAACTGATTGTCCACAAGCCGACTCGCGACGAGGCGATCGCTTGTCTGAAACGGGCGCTGGACGAGACAGTGATCGAAGGGGAAGGGATCCGCACCACGATTCCTCTCACGCGGCGGATCCTTGATCACAAGGTCTTTGTCGACGGTACCGGCGATACCAAGTTCGTCGAACGGGAATGGTACGGCGGGGCGTAAGTGCGGCTTGATGAGATCATCACCACGTCCCGCAGGGGCGTGGCTAAACGTTCCTTCTTTTTACTCACGTTTCTAGCGTCTCGTCATGTCTGAGCCGGCCAAACTGACCCCGATGATGCAGCGTTATATGGAGGTCAAGGCGGAAACGCCGGGGACCATCCTGCTGTTTCGCATGGGGGACTTCTACGAACTCTTTTTCGAGGATGCCGAACTCGCGGCGAAGATTCTGGGCATCACGCTAACCAGCCGGGATAAGAACTCCGCGAATCCGGTTCCGATGGCCGGCTTTCCGTTTCATGCCTTGGAAGGTTACCTCACCAAGCTCATCGCGACCGGCCACCGCGTCGCCATCTGTGATCAGGTCGAAGATCCGAAGACCGCGAAGGGGATGGTCCGTCGCGAAGTGACGCGGATCGTCACCCCCGGAACATTGACCGACGAGGCCTTACTCGATCCCAAAGAGAGCAACTTTCTGGCGGCCATTGCTCCCGGAAAAGAATCGGTCGGCGTCGCCTGGTTGGAACTCTCCACCGGTTTATTTCAATGCCTCGACGTCCCAGTGACGTCCGCTGATGGCGAACAACCGTTCCAGTCTCAGGCGGCTTTCATCGACGAATTGGCACGCCTGCAACCGGCGGAGTGCCTGTATCCCGAGTCAATCAAGGGAGGCGACCTCTTCACCTCGCTGGTCGAGTTGGATGGCCCCATTCTCACGGAACGCCCGGCGTGGTGTTTCACACCCAAGCACACGCAGGAAACCCTGCTCAAGCATTTTGAGACGGCCACGCTGGAAGGCTTCGACCTGTCCCCCGATGAGGACGCCGCGGGAATCGTCGCGGCGGGCGCCTTGCTGGAGTATGTCCAGGAGACGCAAAAGTCGGCGCTCGGACATCTCTCGAAGCTGGAGCCGTATCGACGCGGTTCCAATCTGCTGATCGATGAAACCACCCGTCGCAGCCTGGAACTGACCCGCACTCAGCGGGAAGGCAAACGGGAAGGCTCTCTCATCCATGTTCTGGACGACACCCGGACTCCCATGGGCGCACGTCTGCTCATGGACTGGCTCTCGAATCCCCTCACGGATCGCGTCGCCATCAACCGGCGACTGGATGCGGTCGAGGAGTTGACTCGGGACTCGAAACTTAGCCGGGACATCCGAGACTGTCTGGGGGATGCCTACGACCTTCAGCGGTTGGCGGCTCGCGTGGCGACCATGCGGGCGACGCCCCGGGATCTGTCCTCACTCGCGCGGACGCTCGCGTTGATCCCCAAGTTAAAGGCCAAGCTGTCCGGCCGTTCCAGTGATCTGCTCACGGTGCTCGAAAGCCGACTGGACCTGTGCGGCGAAGTGCGAAACGAAATCGAAACATCCCTCGTCGACGAGCCCCCGTTGTCCACCACCGATGGCGGCATCATTCGAGAAGGCTTTCATTCGCAACTAGATGAACTCCGCGATCTCGCCCGGGGAGGCAAGAAATGGATTGCGGAGTATCAGGCCAAGGAAATCGAGCGAACCGGGATCAACTCTCTGAAAATCGGCTTCAACAAAGTCTTCGGGTATTACCTGGAAGTCACCGCCGCTCACTTAAGCAAAGTCCCCGACGACTACATTCGCAAGCAGACACTCAAAAACCAGGAACGGTTCATCACCCCCGAACTCAAGGAGTACGAAGAGAAAGTCCTCCGTGCGGAGGATCAGTCCAAGGCACTCGAACAGGAACTCTTTCAAACGCTTCGCGAGCGAGTCGCCGAGGAATGCCAGCGGCTCCAGCAAACGGCTGACGTCCTTGCTCAACTGGACGTTCTGGCCAACCTCGCGACGATCGCGATCAGTCAGAACTACTGTCGGCCGACCGTGACCGATGAACCGTTGCTGAACATTGTGGACGGCCGGCATCCCGTGCTCGATCGATTGAAACCGTCCGGCGAATTCGTCCCGAATGATATCGTCCTCGGAATCGAAGCGGACGAAGCGCCCAAACTGGTGGCACTGATTACCGGTCCGAACATGGCCGGAAAGAGCACCTATATTCGGCAATCCGCGCTGTTAACCATCATGGCTCAGATGGGTTCCTTTCTGCCAGCGTCTTCAGCGGAGATTGGAATTGCCGATCGAATCTTTGCCCGCGTGGGAGCAAGCGATGAACTCGGCAAAGGGCAATCGACCTTCATGGTGGAAATGACGGAGACCGCCCGAATCCTCAACACCGCGTCGAAGAAGAGCCTCGTGATCCTCGACGAGATCGGACGGGGCACCAGTACGTACGACGGCATTTCCCTCGCATGGGCGATCACCGAATTCCTGCACGACCAAATTGGGTGCCGTACGCTGTTTGCGACGCATTATCACGAACTGACCGATCTGGTGAAAACGCTCAAACACGTCGTGAACTGGAACGTGGCGGTTCATGAACAGGATGGCGACGTGATCTTTTTGCATAAGATTGTCCCCGGCGCCGCCGATCGCAGCTATGGCATTCATGTTGCCCGATTGGCGGGTGTTCCCCGTTCCGTCATTGATCGAGCCGGAGTGATCTTAGAAACGCTCGAATCGGACCATCGCAACGACGAAGGGAAGCCGACCATTCCCGCAAAGAAAACCCAGAGCAGCCGTCAGTTGATGCTCTTCGAACCGCCCCCGCATCCGGCACTCGATGAACTGAAGGGGCTCAATATTGATGAGATGACTCCCTTGGCCGCTCTGCAGAAATTGGCAGCCATTAAAGGGACCCTACGCGATTCCCAGTGATTTCAGAGTGGCCGTTTCTTGATGACGAATGGTCCGGCTGAGTGCGTAAATGGGATGATCACCCTTGTTGAAGAATCGCCAAGCCGAAAGCAGTCTCATGCCTGAAGAGTCACCTCGATCCCCACGCCGTCGCCGATTTCTTTGGAACCGAACTTGGGGACTCTTCGTCCTGTTGCTGATTCTTCCTGGTATCGCCACCTACCGACTGACGAGCACTCTGTCGCCGATTCTGATTCTTGGATATCTGGCTGTGATTTCGGCTTGGACATTCATTGCATACGGCCACGACAAACGCCGAGCCCAGGTCAACGGCTGGCGAGTCCGGGAATGGAACCTCCATCTGCTGGAACTCTTCGGCGGCTGGCCCGCCGCGTATGTGGCTCAAAATGTCTTCCGGCACAAGACGGCGAAGATCCGTTTCCTGGCAGTGTTCTGGACCATCGTCGCTCTACACCAACTTCTCGCGTTTGACGCAATGAACAATTGGCGATTGTTGGGGATGATGGCCCCAGGATGGGGTGACTCGCGAGTTGATACGTGAATTCGGACAGTTCGAAGGAGAGAATCCGTTCAAAACTGTTTCGTCGACCGAAATGAGACTTCCCAGTGCGTCCTCGGTGACAAGAGCGGGAGCCCTACACGAGAGGAAGTGAGGAAGACAACATCGGTTGACATATCCCCTCGCGAGATGTCAGTTCATGTTCAGCGATTCGCCACAACCTTCTACCAGTCGATCTTGCGAACATCGATAAACGTGCCCGACTCGATCTTTCCGGGTGCATCGGCGATCACCTGAGCGATCCGCGGTGCGAGTTGTTCCGGCGTGGGCATTTCCGGTGTGTTCTTTCGTTGACGAAGGGATTTCAGCGACTGGTATCTGTCATCCTCTGGGAGCCCGCACAAGACGTCCTGCATGTGGGTGTCAATCAGTCCGGGGGCGATCGCGACAAAATGTGTCGCAACGGCCTCGGCGGAGTAGAGCTTCGTGAGCATGTTCAGTGCGGCTTTGGAGATGGAATAGGCATTCCAACCTCGATGGCCGTGGACCGCCGCGCCCGAGGAAATTGTTGCAACCTGCGAGAGCGTCGGAAACCGTTCAAGCAACCAGTCCAAGAGAACTTTGTTAGCCCAGAGATTGACGTCCAACACGTGCCGACAGTCGTCCAGGGAGACCTGCCGCATATCACCAAAGGGACTCAGAATTCCCGCGTTCAAAATCGCCAAATCGCAGTTTATCGAATCTCCAAACAAATCATCCAGGCGCTGGGGGACGGTCTCAAAATCGGCGACATCACAGGACACGGATCGGAACATCTCATGAGAACAAAGATCCCCTGGTTCTCGTCGGCTGCACCCCCACACCGAAATTCCCTGGTCAAGAAAAAATCTCGCGAGGGCATGCCCCAA
>JAGQQQ010000407.1 GCA_020426125.1 Planctomycetaceae bacterium | reverse complement strand
CGATGTTAATCCAGCCTGCGTCACAGAAAGTGACCGACTCGCTCAAAAGCCGCATCGACATTGCCCGCAGCAAAGTCTGGGCGAAGCACCACAAGGAAAGTCTCGAGAAGAAAGGACTCGGAAACACATATCGGGAGGAGATTTGTCAACACTGTAACGCCACGCTGATCCTCACCGACATGCCATTCTCACCTCAGTTGTACTGCCACTTTTGTGATTCGCTGAGCACTCTTGACGGCGAACCAGCGATGACCAAGGCGGAAAAACACCTCCGCGTCTGTGAAGAATGTGGGATGTTTGCCAAACCACAGAAGTTCACGATTTTCTACTTCTACTTTCTCCTGGTTGTCTATGGATTCTGGCAGAAGGCGACCTGGCGATGCCCGGCATGCATGCGTGGAGAGGCTTGGAAGATGTTTTTTGGGAATCTTCCCTTTGTGATCGGGGTCCCCGTTGCGATCACGCAGTTGTTCCGCGCCTATGGAGGCAGCGTACTCGGTGGCCAGTTCAAGGGACTCGATACGGGAAACATCCGCGCTCGCAAAGGGGACGTCAAAGGCGCCTTGAAACAGTATCAGTCCATCCTGGAGCGAGTCCCCCATTCCGCCGGAGTGAAATACAACCTCGGTGTGGCCTTGCTGATGGAAGGGGACCGACAACGCGCGGCGGACACGTTCGAACTCGCACTGGAAGACTGCTCCAACTACGCCCCGGCCTACCATCAACTCAGGGAGTTGTACTCCCAACTCGGCGAAAAGGAGAAACTCGCGGAACTTGAACGCATCTGGTCGTCAGGCGATGAGGAGGACGAAGACTCGGCCCCCCCCCAGGAACGCCACCGCAATCTCGAGGACGTCGAGTTCAATTTCGATTGACGATCGGCTCCCGTCCCCTTGTCATCACGGTTCGTGCCAATGCGGGGTAAGTGCCACAGCCAAGAGGTGCGACGGAGCACGATCTGTGTGCCGCGCCTGTGTCGCCTCAGGGGTCACCTTGAGATCCTTGTCGATTTCTTGTCGGGGCCACCCTTCTTGCGATAGGACTGTCTGAACAAAAAAGACTGACGTCAGTCACAATGCAGCGCGATGCGACGATGCGACACGCAACAAAAAGTGGGGTGGATGAAAAGTCCCCGTTCGTGCTAGCTTCCCCCTGCTTCCCGGTCCGGCAACAACGGGCCGCCGGGAACAGGAAGCGTGTAAGTGTCTGAAGGAGCAGGACATGCGAATATCCGTTACCGTGGCAGTCATGTTGGCGCTGATGCCGTTTCTCGGCCTGTCGGGATGCCAGAAAATGTCGGATTCCACCTCGACGGAACAGGAACTTCCGGACTGGCTCACGGAAGACGCGTCCTCGGACGATTCCTCCGACCTGTTCGGTGGGGCAATGAAGGGAAGCAGCTCCCAGTTGACACTCAATCTCCAACCTGGGACTCAGTTTCCACTGCGAAAGGTGGTGGAACAGGAATTGACTCAAGACTCCAATGTGGGGCAGCAGTCACCGAATCGTTCCCGACTGGAAATCTTGTTCGCAATCACCGTCGCGGAAACGCAAGCCGAACGGACAAAGTTGCAGGTCCGCTACGATCGGGTGAAATACCAACACGATATCGCGAGTGACCACCTGCAATTCGATTCGTTGTCTCCGCCGTCGGAGATCCCGTTGGCCGTCCGGGCTTATCACGCGATGATTGGGGATGGCTTTGCGTTCTGGATCGGCGCGGACAATCAAATCGTCGAAGTGGAAGGGTTTCAGGAGTTCGTTGACCGTTGCCTTCGAACCGTTCCGGAGGAATACCGACGAAGTGTCGTCCTTAGTATGGAGGCCGGATCGGGCGACTCAGGAGTAGCGAATTTTATCGACAACACCATCGGCCTGCTTCCCTACGGAACTCAGCCTCAAATCGGCGATTCCTGGCAAAAACAGGGGGTGATCTCCCGCCCCATTCCGATGCACGCAAATAACATCTATACGCTCCAGGATCTCAACGATGAGTACGCCGTCGTAGACATTCGTGGCACGATTGCTCCATCGACAACAGCGACAACGATCGAAGACGGGAGTGGCGTTCGGGTCAACATTACGGGGGGGGACACCGTTGGCAGCTGCACAATCTTTCGAAACACGGGGCTTCCTCAACGGAGCCGGGTTGACCGGAACATTGAAATGACAGTGACCGCCGCCAATGCCCTTGAGTTTCGACAGCGAAAACGAGTGACCACCACAATCGAATCCTATCCCTCGACAGGTTCGATTGCCGTCGAACCGCCCAGAGGTTCCGACTCCAAAGGCCTGCCTGGCGAAACTCCGTTTGGTCAGCAGGTGACGGGTGGCTCCCCCGGCAATGGCATACAACCGGCCCATTTCCAGGCCAATTCCGCAACCGGGAACGGGACTTCGTTTTCCAGCGATCCCGTTCCACAGCCTGGGGGTGGCCCCGTGATGCAAGTGACTCCTCCCGACTTGAAACTTCCCTTGCCTGCCCAATTCGGGGGGGGAACTCAGTCCGCACAGCAGCCCCCAGTCGGAGGTCCAGCGCTTCGCTGAGAGTTGTCTCGTGATTCGATGGCGGGAATTGAGGGTTTTCTGATCTGCGTCTCGCTGATTCGGCTCTCATCCTCCCAGAATTGAGGGGGGATTTTGGGGATCGGACGAAAACCAGGCTCACTGCGATCACGTTCCATCATTTGCTCAGACTTTGATTGAGTTTTTTCGAAGGCCAAACGAACGACCATGGTCAAGTCCGGCTTCCGTCAGTCGTTGATCATCGCGGCGCTTCTGTTGTCTTTGACGGCGGTCGGCACGGTTGGTTTTCGCTTGCTCGGAGAGGATTCCTGGCTGGATTCGCTCTATCTGGCGATCATTACACTGACCACGGTGGGGTCTCGCGACGCCGGGCACGATCCCGCATCCATGCTCTTTCTGATCGTCTACCTTGTCATCGGACTGAGCATTTTCAGCTACAGTGCATTCCAACTGGGTCAGATCATCGTCAATGCGGATCTCCGTCGGATGTTGGAGGGGAGGAGGATGCAACGAGAATTGAACGATATGGCCGGGCATCAAATTGTCTGTGGTGCCGGCCGAATGGGGGCGGCGATCTGCGAATATCTCGCGGAACGGAATCAGCCGTTTGTCTTGGTTGACCGAAATCTGGAACTATTGCAATCCCTGTGTCATGAGCGGCAGTGGCGGTATGTCCACGGCGATGCAACCGACGATGACGTCCTCAAACAAGCTGGCATCGAACGGGCCGCCGCGCTGGCGACGACGTTGTCGACCGATGCCGACAACTTGTACGTCGTCCTCTCCGCAAGATTGCTCAGCAACGGGTTACAGATCGTTGCCCGGGCCAGCGAGACGTCCGCCGTTCAGAAGCTTCAAAGAGCAGGGGCGTCGCGTGTGATCAGTCCGTTCAATAGCGGTGCCGTGAAGATGGCAAAACTGATGCTCAGCCCGCGGATTGAGGACTTCCTCGAAATCACCGACGAAAGCGGGAGCGATCTGGCGCTCGTCGAGATCCTGATCGGCGAGGACAGCCCTTACATCGATAAAACTCTTGCGGAGACGGACCTGCGTCACCGCGAGGTCATCATCATTGGAATCCGCCGCCACGATGGCAAACATATCATCGCTCCCGGAGGACAGACACGGGTTCATCAGGGAGACAGCCTCTTTGCCTTTGGAAAGAGTGCATCCGTCCAGGTTCTTACCGAGGAAGTTCGTTAGCCAAGCGGGCCGAGCTATGAGGTTTGCCCGTTTCGGGGATCACAGGGTGAAGCGACAAGGGGCCGACTTGTCAACGCAGAGGTGAGGTGAGAGGGGGACTTTCACTCCAAATTCCCTGTCGAGTCCTTTGCGAATTTGGTGCCGATCCGATAGATTTCTCAGCTTAATCCAATTCCAGAAATCCAATGACGTTGTGACTCTTGGCATTTTCCGATCAAGAGACTCTCGGGAGAAACCCCCGGCAGGTCGGGTGAACAAGCCCGAACAGCGTCAGGACAGGATTGATCCCAGAACAGGGTTTGATCGGAAATTGACTCATCGAAGAATGAGACGGGGATTCCCTGGAATCGCTGAAAACATTTTGTCCACATTTCAATAGAACTCAGGGTCAGACACGAGTGCATTGTCCCCCGCTAAGGAATACGGCTGCTAGCTCCTCAGACGGAGCGGAGTTCGTATTCTTGATATTGGGGCCTGGGTTCGGGTTCTCTTTTCCGCGCGCCGAATTCTCACCTTGCTTGTCCACTCCGTTTTGTGTGGAGACGAGCCCGGAGATTCCGCCTGCCGAAAACACATCTTTTCCAAGAATCTCTTCCCATTTGATGGTGTCCGTGGAACTGGAGGTCTTTCACGGCGCCGCCCCTTCAATACTCCGCCATGTTTTCCGACGGGGAACGTTCGCGGCAACGAAGTGTGGCAAACCGGGAAGAACGTCGCACGGCCCCTTCCTGAAACTGGTTGGCAGTCCCCCATGTGTCCCTGTAAGGGGACGGCGAGACTTCATCGAAGACCAGCGTGGGATGAGTAGTGGTTCTTTGCGATCAGGATTCGACCTCGTCGACTCACTCATCGGAAATCGAGACCCCGATCCGACAGTGTCCCCGGTCTGTCCCGCAGGACGTCGAGGGATTCATGAAAAAGGAAATGCTGATCAACGTGGTGCAACCGGAGGAAAGCCGGATTGCGATTGTCGAGGATGGAATCCTCGAAGAACTCTATGTTGAACGAACAAGTATCGAGAGCTTTGTCGGAAACGTTTACAAAGGACGGGTCGTCAACATCGAGCCGAGCATCCAAGCCGTCTTCGTCGACTTCGGCGTCGGACGCAATGGATTCCTGCATGTGAGCGACGTCGAGTATCAATACTACAAGCACCTTCTGAGCGAACGGGACCGAAGCGAAGTCGAACGAGGGAAGAACACCAAACTCAACGATCGAACGGCCCGGTTCAAACCCCCAATTCAGGATATTTTCAGCCGCGGCAGCGAGGTCATTGTTCAGGTCATCAAAGAAGGGATCGGGAATAAGGGCCCCACTCTCTCGACGTATATCAGCATTCCCGGCCGGTATCTTGTGCTGATGCCCGGACTGAACCGGGTCGGAGTCAGCCGAAAGATTGCTGACGAGGAGACCCGAAGAAACCTGCGCAAGACGCTCCGAGCGTTGGATCCTCCCGAAGGGCTCGGGTTCATTATCCGAACGGCCGGGATTGACCGTTCGGAAAAAGATCTCCAACGGGATATGAATTATCTCTTGCGGCTCTGGAAGACAATCGTTCGTCGTGTGGAAAAGTTGCCGTCGCCGATCGATATCTACGAAGAGAGCGACATGATCACTCGAACAATCCGAGACATCTACCATACGGATATTGAGTCGATCTGGATTGATGAGCAAGAGGCGTTCGAGCGAGCAAGGGAGTTCATGAAGGTCGTCCTTCCCAAGCATGTCGACCGCGTCAAGCACTATGAACGGAAGGAACCAATCTTTCATCAATACAAGATCGAGGACGAGATCGATCGGATTCAAAGCCGCCGGGTTCCCCTTCCGAGTGGTGGCTCCCTGGTGATCGATCAAACGGAAGCGCTCGTTGCGATTGATGTGAACAGTGGGAGTTCTCGTTCGAATGATGATGCCGAGAAGGCGGCCTATCAGGTCAATTTGGAGGCGGCAGAGGAAATCGCTCGACAGATTCGCTTACGGGATCTCGGAGGTGTCATCGTCAACGACTTCATCGACATGCGAGATGAAAAACACCGCCGGGGTGTTGAGCGGAAATTGCGAAACTGCGTCAAGCGGGACCGCGCCCGCACGAAAGTCCTGCGGATCAGTCCCTTCGGACTGATCGAAATGACCCGGCAGAGAATTCGGCCCTCACTACGCCGCAGCATCTATGAGGATTGCCCTTGCTGCCGGGGAACGGGGTACGTCAAGACAGCCGAAAGCATGGCCATCGAAGTCATGCGGGCTTTGATGACCTCTTCGTCCGTCGCCGATGTCGCGGAGGTTCGTGTGGAGGTCAATCAGCGCGTGGCCGACTACCTGATCAACAAGAAGCGTCGTGAAATCACAAATCTTGAGGAACGCTACAACGTCCAGGTTCGCGTGCAAACCGGCTATAGCGTCGAACCGTCTCACTTGATCGTGCGGTGCTTCAATAAAACGGGTTCTCCCGTGAAATCGGCAGACTTTCCGCCCGAGAGTTTGTGATCCATCTCACCATTGATGCATCAGTTCAGAACACGGTGGGGCACCGCCGATTTGTGTGGAGTGTTGAGTGGCAAGATCCGAGAATCCAAGATTTTTTCTCACACAACTTCAAGGAATTCCGCGCCGCCGACGCATTGACGATCCCCGGGAAGCCCAGGTGGGATTTATTGAGACGGACCACTCAGCTGTCAGGAGTTCCTCATGTGAGTTCATCTGACCCTGTGTGCATACGATCCGCCCTTGCCGATGGTCAGGCTCGGACGCGTTGCGGAAGAGCGATGATCTCCGCGTCACCGGTTGCCTCTTCGAACGTATCCGGCTGGATTTCCAGGTTGCCCATCGCCCGATGCGAGGTGATGAGCGTGAGCACGGCCGGAAGAAAGACAAGGGACACGAACAGGCAACTGCCGACACCGACGACAAGCACGATGCCCAGTGACACAAGCCCTTGGTGTGACGAGACCAGCATGCTGCCAAATCCGACCATGGATGTCAGAGAGGTCAGTGCAATGGCATTGATCGTACTGGGTGATGTCTGATATCGACCTGGCTGCATGCGGAAGTCGTGCACAACATGGACTCCGTCGTCGACACCGATTCCCAAAATCAGCGGGAGCACAATCAGGTTCGCGGGATTGAAATGCACACCAAGCATTCCCAGGATCCCAAACATCAAGAGCAACCCACAGACCGGAGGCAAGAGCGTCAGCAGGGTATTGCGAATGCTGACGATGTCGAAGATCGCGGCCGTCAACATGGCGAGCCCGACATAGATCCCCAGAAGCCAGATCACATCCCGTGGAAAGGTCATCGAGTCGACGGATGCCACCGCGTACCCCACGACCGCGATGGGAGCAAACAGAGTCAGAAGCAATGGCCCCAGCGTCAAGGAATCGATCAGCAACACAACAATAATGACCGCAAGGGCGTAGAACGCGGAATTCAGATAGCTCTTCTGAATCTGGCGAGCCGCTTCAAAGTTTTGAAGAGGAGTCCCCGTGATTTCGGGATCGACAGTGCGAACGTCCGTGACGAATTCGGTCAGCGGCTGCTCATCCCAGATCTGCTGGCTGGGGTGAACCCTGACGAGCCAGTCCCCCTGAGGGGAGACGAATCGCTCGCGGACAGCATCCGGAAAATCATCAGGGGAAACGGGGTCCGGATCCGAGATCGTTGCGATTGTCTGCAGTTGGGTATGCAGGGCCATCAACATCGCCTGTTGATACCCTCCCAGGAGCCGCATTTGCTGCTCCAATTCCATCTGTTCGAACTGGGTCAAGAAACGATCGAGCGCCTTGGCCGCTTCTTGAGCCGACTCAGAGGGATTCCCGTTGAGTGATTGATAGAGAGATTCGATCGATCTTCCGATCGAAAGCGGATCAATCTGAGGAAACTCCCTGGGAAAATCCGAAATGCGCGACAACCTCGCGTGGATCGCCTGAACCAACAAATTGGTTTCCTCGGGGGGATAAGTCGGGAGATAAGACCCCAACTCTTCCACACGCATCACCGAGGGAAGTTCCAGAAAATGTTTCTTCAGCGCACGCGTCTCTTGAGGGGAGCTTGCCAAGGAAACGGCATACAACAGCGAACCGTTGGATTCTTCGAACAATCGCTGCTGGAGATCAACCGATGGGAGTCCCTGCGCCTGGAGATTCAGCAGGTTGTAGTCGTACTTGACACGAGAGGCAATCTGCCCATCGCGCCATACGACACCCTGACAGGCGATCGCAATAATACAGGCCAGGGAAACCCCGCCGACCAGTCGGGGATGCTCGCGGGTCGCCCTTCGCAGGAGATTCCCTTCAAATGGGGTCGGCAACTGACGCGGTTCCCGGTTTCGATCGGCTCGCACAATGAGCGCAGGTAAGACCAAAAAGGTGACCAACGTGCAGATTAGAACTCCGCCTCCGGCAATGATCCCTAACTCTGAGATCCCCAGGAAATTCGTGAACGTCGCACAGAAGAATGCCAGGGCCGTGGTAATGGACGCCGTGATAATTCCGCTGCCGGTTGTCTTCGATGCGGTGACCAGTGCCTCCTGGAGCGAGTGTCCATGGTGGCGAAGTTCGAGATACCGGGCGAGATAGTGAATCGCAAAATCGATCCCCAAGCCAATAAGGATCGCAGCAAATGAGACGGAGAGAATATTCAAATGGCCCACGACGACGGTCGTGTATCCCAATGACCAAGCAATCCCAACGGCCAGCATCATCAGCGCGAGCAACGGATGGCGAAATCCTCGAAACCCGATCAACAGAATGATGCCGACTCCGAGGAAGGAGATGATCGACGCAACCGTCATATCCTGCTGGGACCGGGCCATCTCATCGGCCTCCAACACGGGAATCCCCGTCAAACCGATCGTGGCCTCCGGAAACTGGTCCGTCGCTTCCGCCACGATCTCACGGAGTCGGGTCAGAGACGTCGATGCACCCGAAAAGGTTTTCCCGACATCGCGTGGGAGGACGAGAAGGAATCCCATCCGTCCCGACGAAGCAATTTGATACTCGGCTTCAAACTGCTCGGATTTGGGAAACGCCGCCGCTGGAATCATTTCCGGCCAAGGGGAGGCGAATTGCGCGGGTGACTCCAGGAACTGCAGCAAGCTCAAACTCAGATCCCGGGACTGACGGATGATTCCATCGGCCACATTGGAATTGGCCTTCGTGGCCTGATTGAGGAATTCCGACAGCCGCAAGCAATAGGACTCGATTCCCGCCCGGTTCCAGTGCCCCGCGAGGATGGGAGCGTACATTTCCAAACGAGCGTTTACGGCTTCGAGATCCGACGGACGGAGATATTGGAGCGCCTTCTTTTTCAACGCGGTTGGATCGACTCGGTACAAGACCCTGTCAAACAGATCCGGTTCCGCTTCGAGTCTCTGTCCGAGAGCATCCAACACCATTTTGATTTGCTCGGTCTGGTCCGCTTCCACCACGATCACAACATCCGAATCATCTCCAAATTTCTCTTTGAAAGTGAGCCAACGCTGGTGGTAGTCGGTTCGCGGGTCGAGGAGGTCCGAGCGGTCCGTGCGGAACGAAAGAAATCGGACCGTAATCCCGAGCGAGAGAATGGTCAGGAAGAAGACCGCCCAGAGGGTTGCGACGGGCCATTCGGTGACAGTGGCCGTGAGACGTTCGACCGCACCGTGGAACATTCCCGGTTCCACAGCCGCTGGAGCAAGTCGGTCTGTCGATCGCTCGTCGTTCACGTCTCTCTCAATCGCCTGACGCCGTCCTTGTGCGTCCGAGCCGGATTGTTCCGAGAACCAGCAACACAGCCTGTGTTCCGCTTCCTCGAATGATCATCGCCACCGGCGTCGCGAATCGTAGGGCAACTAGCCGAATTGAGACAATGGGAATCCTCTCAATCGCGACATCAAACGCCAAACGAAGATGCGGAAAGGGAATCGACCGATCCCATCCTGAGATCCTTAAGAAACGGACACCTAAAAACCCAAAGAATGGAAAGAATGGGATATCTGCGTATGACAGGAAAAAGACCAATGGATCCGTGCCTTGGTTTTGCGATGATTGGGGCTTGGATCGATCACTCAACTCTTGTTGGAGCGGAAATAGGGGGAGGAGATGGGAATCGGTCTGGACCGGTAATACATTGGCAGTCCTTCTCGCTTTCGGTCGAGGACCTTTACGGCCATTTCGGGCCGAAGGGTCGACAGAACGTCAGCCGGAGCTGGCAGGCTCCGGTTTAGCGGCCGAGTTTGAAGGACAAGTCCGAAGAGTCGGCGGAACCTCCATCGCGGATTGGTACTGTGGACCATTCAAGCCTCGGCGATTCCACGTCACTCTGACCGTGCGCTGCCGTCCAGGGCTTGGGCTCGGTTTTCAACACCCATCGAACATTGGCGATAACGAATGAACTCCGAAGAATCCGAGGCCCCCTGACGTCAACAAGGTTCCGCAAGCGTGGGTCGCTGACAAGGGATTGGAAATCCCAAGAATTGCAGCAGATGTTTCACACGACGCAGTTACCATTCTCTATCAACTGACCAATATGGGCTTTAAGGCGAGTTGCAGATGAAAGCACACCAAACAAGT
>JAGQQQ010000406.1 GCA_020426125.1 Planctomycetaceae bacterium | reverse complement strand
TTGTCGCCGACCGGGAAGCGTCGAATTGCGTGTAAACGCCGCCGCCAATGACTGCCGTGTTGGCGTGAATCGTCGAACCAATTACGAGGAGCTGGCTGTTGTTGTAGATCCCGCCCCCCTGGTTGGAGGCCGAGTTCCCAGAGATCATCGATCCGCCCTGGAAGGTAGCCGTTGCTCCGCTGGTGTTGGTGATTCCTCCGCCGTTGTTTGCGGTGTTAGTCCCAATTGTGGAGTTGTCGACGAGCAGAGTTCCCCCGATGTTGTAGATCCCTCCCCCGCTGCTTTTGGCAGTGTTCCCGGTGAGAATCGATCCGGCCTGAATGGTGGCCGTGCCGCTGTTGTAGAACCCGCCGCCGTCGGTGGCGGAACTCCCCCAGATAGTCATGTTGTTGAGCGTCAAGTTCGTGCCCACATTGAATATCGCTCCGCCACGACCATCGTTGCTCGTGTTGCCGTTTGAGTCAGAAGTCCCATCCCCTCCGGTAAGTGTTAGACCACTCAGGGTGACGGCTCCCGCGTTCTCAATGTCGAAGATTCGATTGAGACCCTGGCCATCGATCGTAATGTTGCCACCTCCATCGATTGTCAAATCTTCTGTGATCAGGTAATCGCCGAAATCTGCGATGTCAGCAAGCGCGATCTTGCCTGATACGCTAAACGTAATATTGTCGATTCCCATGCTGCCAGTGGCGTCGCCAACTGTCGTCCCGGTATTGGCGGCCTGGATCGCCTCGCGAAGCGTGAGTTTTCCATCAGCGGCAATCGGGGCGTCAGCCAGGGAATTGACCGTGATCGCCGCCAAAAGGGTGCGGTCTTCCAAACCTTCGACACGCACAGGCTGCATTCCCAAAGCGGATCGTCTATGACTGACCTTCGTGAACCGGAATTGCGTCTGAATCCGCCCCAGTTTCCGCCAACGTGCCAACCAGCTCCGTAACATGATCAAATCCTAATTGTGGCGAGCAATGCCCGGCGAGAGCGAAATCGTGAGTTGAGAAGAGAGTCAGGGGTTCGGCGACCGTATTGAAGAGCAACAACCGCAACCGTTTGAAGTAAAACAGACGAGTTAGATGAGGTCAACGATTGACGCCGATGGTTCCAGTCTATTCAAGCAGAATGATCAACTAAGACGCTGTTCATCCTAAAGCCCCCTTTTTCTCTATACTTCAAGAGATCAGTGATTCATGAGTCACGACGTTTCAGGCCTCATTGAAGTTCGCCGCGATGGTCATTCGCCGAACGTCACGAGCAATTTGTGGTTCATGACCAGTTTTTTTCTCAGCTTACTCGCTGGGCCGTTCGCTCACGGACAGTTTGTGTTCGCGATTCCCAGGATGAGAGAAGTCGTTCGCGAGATTGATGTCATCCTGGTCGGAAGGCTTATGCCCATCAAGGCGATGGGAGAAGACCAGTTCCGCTATTCGATCTTCGTCGAACGGATCATTGTCGGTTCCCCGCCGGTCTGTGAATTAACAGTCGACACGGACTGGAAAGATCCCGACGAAACCTATGCCATGGCCGGTCGTTGGAACGGAGAAACTCTGGAGTGGTCGATCGAGAATCAGCGGGATGATGAGCTTCTTCAATATCTCACCAGGCTTCCCCCCTTGGACGCCCCTGTGGACTCGACGATCCCCTTCTTTCTCGAAACCCTTTCCACTCCGCACGCCCTCGTGCGGGGAGACGCGATGCGCGAACTCAGGGAAGTCCCATTCGAAACCCTGACGGCCATAACCACCCAACTTCCGGAGTCGGAACTGCGACAATGGCTCTCCGCGTACCTGGCGACGCCGAAGGAGCAGCGATTGGAACACCAACGGTCCCAATTGGCGATTCGCTGCCTGCTCCTCGCTGCGTGCGATCAATCCCAGGATGCTCCGCTGTTTCTCGGCTTGCTCGATGACGAGTTCGACGACACCAATGACCGCGCGGAGGTCCTCTTCGCAGCCCTGTTGACGGGCGGCAACGCGGTATTCCAGCAGGTTTTGGAGTCCGAATACGCCGCGAATGACGTCGTGGGAACGGACTGGTTCCAACTTGCGATCGCAATCGAGATGGTTCTCGATACCGACCCAGATCGCTTGGAAAGAGCGGACCTGGGCCGCGTCGCGCGCCGACTCTTGGAGGATCCCGAACTGCAGACAACGGGATTGCAACTGCTCACTCGGCTGAAGGACTGGACTCCGATGGGGCGCATTTTCATGATGTACAACGACCATCAGAATGGCCGCCCCCCTTCCAAGGCCATGCGGCGGGCCATTATTCATTACCTTCAGGCCGCGGCCGCGGACAAATCGCCGTCGGCGAAGAACGACTCGGCGGACCATGTCGCTCAAGCCAGAAAGTACCTGAAGTTTCTCAAAGAGACGGGTCTCACATCAGACAAACCCCCACCGTAAGCCGATTCGGCTGCTCTTTAGATGCATCTCCAGATGTTGCGGGCAGAGCGTTAAAACAAGGGGGGTTTTCCCATTTGACGACGAACCACGACCCATTGGCCGGAGTGCATCATCCAATGGGAGCCCTGCATCGAAAACAGCGCCGCGACCGTCGGGGCGTAGTCAATGCCCGTTTCCTGAGCGAAGTCTTCCTCGGGGATACTCTCCAGAGCAGCGAGGGTGGCCTCACGTTGCTTGCGGTAGACGGCCAGCAGTTCCTCTTTGGTGTGAAATGACGACGGATCATCAATCGCTGCGGTTTCCTTGGAATATTTCTCCGCGAATCCTGCAGGAAGCGGCGGGCTGCATCCGGGGCGAGCCTGTTCGATCATCTGATACTCGGAGGCGATCAAATGCCCAACTTGCCAGTTGATATGGTTCATCCCGGGGGCCGGTCGACGCATCAAATCCTCATCGGAGAGGTCTTCGAGGTAGGCCATGCAACAGTATTCGGCAATGTCGATGCCGATTCGAAGAGCTTCGCGCACGTTCATAGATGGAGTCCCGGTCAAGTCCATGGAATCGCCCCCTGAAAATCGGGGCGGTTTGCCTTCACCGTATGAAACCCAAGTCGCCAGAACAATCGAAGCGGCTTCCGAATTTACTCCGCCTTCACACCCCAGACGTACCAGTCGGGATAGACGTAGACCCAGTAGCCGTCGGGACGACCATCTCGGGGAAGGTACTTCTCTCCCGAGCGGTAGCCGAATTCGTGGAACTCTCCGTAGATATCCCCGTCTTCGGGGACGGAGAATTTATCGAGGAGTTCTTGGTATCGGTCCTCGCAGCGAGCTTTCATCCGGGCGTCAATCGCACTCAGTTCTCGGAGTTTTGCCGGTGACTTGCCGTTCGCTTTTTCGTCCAGTCCCTTGGCTCGGAGGACCAGATCGAGAAACTCGACGCGCTGCTCGTCGGATTCTTCCTTCACCAGATCACGGACATTTCCGACCAACGTCTTCCAGGTGGCGTTCCCTTTGTATTGGGAGTCGCGGAGCAACAACCCGAAAGAACTCACCGCCGCCGCCCATTGGCCATCGATCGTCAGTTGCTGGTCTTCGTTGGACTTTAAGGGGACCTCCACCAGTGTACTTTCCTCCGCGTCCGGTTCTTTGTAGCGGAGTTTGACAAACAGCCATTCGTCGCCATGTGCCTGGTCGACGGGAGCCGCTTCCGGCTTCTCGGCTTTTGCCTGATAGCGAAGGTTCGGCTCTTCAGGAAGTGCTCCTTTCGGGACGATTTCGTAAAGAGCGGTGACGCGATGGCCCGCTCCGATTTCCCCAGCATCGACTTTGTCATTGGCAAAGTCCTCATTGGCGAGGATGCGATTCTCGTAGCCGAGGAGACGATAAGACTCGACGCGATGGGGGTTAAACTCCACCTGCAATTTGACGTCCTTAGCGACGGTGAACAGCGTCCCGGTCAACTGCTCCAGAAAGACCTTGCGGGCCTGTTCCAACCGGTCGACGTAGATGTAGTGGCCGTTGCCACGGTTCGCAACTCCTTCGAGTTTGGAGTCCTTGAGGTTGCCCGTTCCAAATCCCAACACCGATAAGAAGACCCCGGTCTTGCGGTGTTCTTCGATCAATTCAAACACTCCCTGGTCATCGGAGACGCCGACATTGAAGTCCCCATCGGTGCAGAGCAGGACCCGGTTGGCTCCTTCTTCAATGAGATGGGTCGTTGCCACCTGGTAGGCCAAGGCGAGTCCGTCTTGGCCGTTGGTGCTGCCATGGGCTCGGAGCGAGTCAATCGCATGCAGGATTTTGTCCTTCTCATTGGCCTGGGTGCTGTCGAGGACCGTTCGGGCTTCATTGGAATACGTGACGATGGCAATCTGGTCCTGTTCTTCCATCTGCTCGACGAGCAGTCGCAGCGACGTCTGGACCAACGGCAGTTTGTTCGCGTCTTTCATAGATCCCGAGGAGTCGATCAGGAAGACGAGCGAGGCGGGCGGGCGTCCCTCGGTGTTGTAGTCCTTCGCTCGCAGGGCAATGCGTGCCAGTTGATGTTTCGGTTCCCAGGGACACCGTCCCGCGTCGAGCGTCAATCGCAGGGGCTGGCCGTCGTCCGGCTCCGCGAGGTCGTAGTCAAACGAATTCACAAGTTCCTCCAACCGCACCGCATTGGCCGGCGGGAGTTGGTGGTCATACAGAAACCTGCGGATGTTCGAATAAGACCCGGTATCGACATCAAGGCCGAAGGTTGACAGGGGAGCATCGGCGACCTTGAGGAACTCGTTTTCGACGATGGGAGCATAGGACTCCCCGTTGGGCTGGGTCGGCGGGAATTTCCAATGTCCGTCTTCCCAGTTCAGAGGAACTCTCCGCCACGCCAGCGGAACGGCCCGTCGCCCTGCCTGCCTCGCTTCTCCGTCCGCTTCGGGAACGATCCCGAAGTCATCTACGAACATGAAGTGGTGACCGTAGTGGAATCCGCCTTGCTGGTTCGCGGCCGCGGGAGCAGGCTCCGACTTCGCAACATGCTCTTTTATGACGGCTGTTGACAGCATTTGGACGTCATCCTTCAAATAGTTCACTGAAGGAAGTTCCGGAGCGACGGTCCCAACGACCGATCGGCCGGTTTCGACCGGATGGGGAGTCGTTTGGGCGTCGACACTGTACGAGATGTGAGGCGGGTTGGCCGTGTTCTGTTGAGGCAACGTGAAGTCGGAGACATTGGGTGTTGTGTAGTAGTGGGAGGGCATGCCCCCCGCAGTGGGTTGACCGTTCTTGTCGACGGCTGGCGGCTTGCCAAATCGAACTTCGGGTCTCTTGTTCAAGATGACGCCGTTGCCAGCCACCGGGGATCGGCCATACGAGGGAAAGGCTTTCCCTTGATCCGGCAAGCCGACAATCCGTTCCTGAACCTGTGATTCCGCCATGGTCCCCGGAGTTATTCCAAACAGAGTGATGAATTGACCGTTCTGCTGGGCAACTTCGGACTTCTTCTGCTCGACCAGTCGCTCCAAGTTATCCTCATATTCAGCGGGAAGGTCGGACTGCGCATCGAACTGGATTCCGCTGGCGATGGGAACCTGCCGCCGCAACGCCTCTTTTTCTCCCAACATTCGTTTGCTCTCCGTCGCGGCTGCGCCACCTCCGGCAACATCCGACCCGGCAATACGAGCCAGCGCTCGCCGGGGCTCGGCCTTGTTGATCGCTTCAAACGACCAACGACCGCGATGGAGTGGGCTTCCTTCCGCGAGGGCCAGGGAGGACCCATTCCCGGAATTGTCAAAGTAAGTGTCCGTCGACGGGATCCCCAACGCCACGGACCGTTGCGGCGACGACAAGGGAACGACGCTCGCCCCCACGATCAGCATCAGACAACTGGCGACCAACACAATCGCGAAGGCTCCCGAACCGGATCGGGAGCCCGCTTCCGACGGGACGGGACTGCATGACAGGACTTTCGGTGCCGGATCGACCGATGAGCGGTCGTCTTGGTCAAGACCCTGCCCTAATGCGGAGAGGAGGAGTGATTCCAGCTTGCGCGAGGGATCTCGGGATTCGCTTGGCGAGTGCTGCAGCGCTGCGAAGACCGACGAGGTCAATTCGCGAATCTCCTCAACCGCCGCTCGTCCCTCCGGAGAGGTGGCAAGCCAGGCGTCGACGGCTGACCGTTCTGTGTCGGAGAGTTCCCCCAGGACATAGGCCGTCAGCCGGGGATCGTCGGCATGAAAATCATTCTGAGAATGATGGGACTTCGACATTGCTGTCTCCTTGCCCGAAGATGTTTCAAAAATGTGTGACTTCATGAAAAGGCATTGGGGAGCCGTGGGACCGTGGCGTGCTTCAACCGCTTGTGACGCTCTCTGGGAAGCGGATGTCAGCCGTTTCCAGACTTCTCCGCCAGCCGCGTCCGGAGTTTCTTGAGACCTGTATGGATGGTGAATCCGACATTGGATTCGGACAGCCCGGTAATCTCCGCGATCTCGCGGTAGCTGAGGCCATGTTCAAATTTCAGCCGCAGGCATTCCTGCTGGCTGTCGGTGAGCTGTTCGATCTCCGTACGGACGCGCTCCATTTCGTCCAGCCGTTCGACATGGTCTCCCGGGGGGGACGCTGAAGCGGCCACTGGGGGAGTTTCCGCGAGCATCGTGGACATGCGTGACTCCTTACGCACCAAGTCGACGGACTGGTTGCGACAAACGGTGTACAGCCACTGAGCCAGCCGCCCATTCAGTTCGGCCGGATCCTGATGGCACAGTTTCAGAAAAGTTTCCTGGACGACATCCCGGGCCAGGGCTTCATCGCGCACGATTCGCTGCGCATAGCGAAGCAGCCGATCCTCGTACTGGGCAAGTACCGACCGAATCCAATTTGGCGAAGGATGTCCGTTGTTCCCCATAATCCCAAACTTCCGGGGCGGGTTTAGGAACTCGTTTCGTTCCGAACAACTGACGCTTGAGCGGGGGCTGTTCTTAGAAGGTTTCTCAAAAAAACTCGTTTCGCAGCGCACCTGAGGGGTGCTGAGAAATGTTCAGAGACTTAACGCGCCCGAGAACTAGCGTTCTTTTGACCGCGCTGGGGGCCACCCCAGAGCGGGTCCACCATTTCCGATTCCCAGGCGAGCATCTCCTTGACGAGTTCCTCCACGATTTCGGGATGCTCCGCCGCCAAATTGTTTTCTTCTCCGATGTCATTGCGTAGGTGATACAACTCCGGCGCGGCGGCTTCCTCTCCACGGTTGAAAATGATTTTCCAGGCTTTTGACCGGATCGAAATCGGACCTTTCGGCCCACTCCGTCTCCAGTAGAGGTTTCGTTTTGGGAGATCGTCCGTTTCTCCCGTGATCAACGGAAGCAGATTCAAACCGTCGAGTGAAACGCCGGGGAGCGGGGACATCTTCGCTGCCGCGAGGAAGGTCGGCAGAAAGTCGAGCGTGATCACCGGTTCCTGAGTCACCCGTCCGGCTGGAATCACGCCGGGCCAGCGCATCAACATCGGGACGCGGACACCCCCTTCCCAGAGCGATCCCTTTCTCCCTTTTAAGGGAGCGTTACTGGCCGTGAGGCTGGTCTGGCCGCCATTGTCATTCGTAAAGACGACTAACGTGTTGTCCGCCAGTTCGTTTTGCTCGAGACAGTCAAGAATCAAAGCGACGTTTTCATCGAGAGCCTTCATCATCCCGACGTAATGTCGGTGTCGGGAATCCTCAATCTTCGACAAGGCCTCATAATCTCGTTCGCGAGCCTGCAGGGGGCCATGGACCGCATTGAAGGAGACAAACAAAAAGAACGGGTGTTCCCGTTGCGTTTCAATGAACTCACATGCCGCTTGCCCGATACGGTCGGTGCTGTAACCTTCCTCGGACAGGAACTCGCCGTTGACCTGAAACAGTTGATGGGGCGGGCGGCGGTCTTCTGGATAAGGATGGTAGTTTCGTGCGCCTTGCAGAAACCCATAGAAGTGATCGTATCCACGTTGGTTTGGCTGATACGGTTCCGGGTAGCCGAGATGCCATTTTCCGATCAGGCCCGTCTTGTAACCTGCGGGTCGTAGATGATCGCCAATGAACTTCTCCGAGAGGGGAAGTCCTTGTTCCATATACCCGGGTGGGATGTTCATTTCGTGGCCGAATCGCTCCTGGTAACGGCCCGTGCTCAACCCGGCACGCGAGGGAGAACAAACACACCCGGAGACATAAGCGTCCGTAAAACGAATCCCCTCACTGGCCAGTTTCGTCAGTCGCGGAGTGACGGCTGCCATCTCGGGAGAACACTCGTCCTGAAATCCGAAGTCCGCGAATCCCGCATCGTCGGAGAACAACAGCACGATATTTGGCGGCGCGGACAGCCCCTGCGAAACGATTCCAAGAATCACCGCGACTCCGAACAGGCTGCGAACGAAGACACGGCACAAATGAAGCGAACGCATCAGAAGCACTTTCAAATGGATGTTGGAATGAATGTCACTGCCCGACGGGTCTCCGTGAGACAGGCGTTAGGCTGTTATTCGTTTACGGAGTCGGTTTCCGTTTCGACAAGCACGTTGTTCTCAAACACGATCCCACTCGTCTCCCCTTCAAGAGTCAGAGCCTTTTCCGACAGTCCCGAAAAGATGTTGCCCGTGATCGTGACGTGGCTCGCTCCCTGGATCTGCATTCCGCCAGCGGACCGGTCGTTCTCCGCCCGTCGGACGCCGGCGCCGATATAGCTGTCCGAGAAGTTGTTTCCCGTCACGGCAATCCGCCCGCTGTCGGGACCGATGCGAAGTGCGGCGGTTTTGTTGATCGTGAAGGTATTCGCGGAGATCGCACAGCCATGGGCATCTTTCAGGTCGACGCCGCCTCCATTGTGGGCGATGACATTCGCACTGACGGTGATGCCATAGCAATCCCGGTCGAGGACCACGGCCGTTCCCTGACACTCTTCGATCATGTTGCCGGAGAGGACGCTGCCATAGGTATTCTCGATCACAACGCCCGCCCCCAAATGGTCGTCGAGATTGTTGCCGTTCATGCAGAGATTGAAGCCATCGAAGCAATGGAGGGCATCCTGGTTCTCTTCAAACTGATTCGCCGAGACCACAATGTCATGGCACCCCAACAGGTTGACGCCCGATTTCTTGTTGTAGGTGATCAGGCAATCGCAGATTCGCGGGTCTTCATAGCAGTAGTTCAAGAGGATGCCGTCGCCGCCGTTTTCGCTGACGGTGACACCGTCCAGAAAGATCTCATTGATCTGTCGAG
>JAGQQQ010000405.1 GCA_020426125.1 Planctomycetaceae bacterium | reverse complement strand
CCCCTCGTTCCCAAGCTGCAGCTTGGGAATGCCCTTACTGCGAAGTTCCACTTCGCCACTTGTCGTCCCCCAGCCAAGCATTCTCTCTCGGGCAGTGAGGTGTGTCAGGTCATTGTGACGTAGAACCTTCATGGACATCTCCGATAGGCATGGCTCCTGACACGGCAGCGCGGGTGCCAAGCAGAGCTTGGCGGCGGGGGCGTTCCCAAAAATCAAGACAGTCGCTACGGGTACTGACTATCAAATACTGACGAACTCACGATGTCGCTCTGCTGATCTGTGGGCTACCAAAGGTCATAAAAATTGCGGTCCGGTCGTTGACGGGGCCGCGATAGGCACATTGGGCGTCGCAGAGCTTGACGGCGATCGCCACGAAGTCCCAGGCGTCACTCTCCTCGGCGTAGATTTCGTCGTTGGTCAAAAGGCCAGCGCCATTGTCTTCCCCCCATTGGCGGACGATGTTGGAGTGTTCTTTGAGATGATCCTGAATGGTCTCATTGGCCCAAGCCCATTTCCAGGTGCCATTGTCATAATCGTAGGAGCCGATGATCTGAGCCGGAGCGACGGCCCGAGTGCCATCGTCGTTGGAAAAGATGAGCTGGCCATCGTCCTGGTTCAGATTCCAGTTGTCGAAGGAGCCAAAGCCCCAAGCCTTGTGGCCTTCTGTCTTGATCTTGAGTTCTTCGACACTGATTGGAATAAGTTCTTTGAGCGTCATGGTTTTTCCAGAGCGAGGCGACGGATGTCCACGATTGGTTTCTTTTGCAAAGATAGGGAAGCCCTGTTCGTCTACGCAAGCTTCGTGGCGTTTCTCGTTCCCAAGCTCCGCGGCTTGAGAACACACTCGACGCCAAGCTCGGCTTGGCCATCTCGCGGCTTGCTCTGGGGAACCGTCCAATGTGCCATCGTGTCTGGTCGAAACTGGGACCACAAAGACTGAACCACGTCGTACGGTTTGGCAAGCCGACCCGTGGGACGTGGCGGATCACTTCTCAACGGACAATGACTCGATGTTGATCTCAGGCAGGGTCCCTTGGATCCATTGGGCGATGACTTGAGCGGTGGCCGGGGAATTGGTGAGGCCGGAGCGGAAGTGGCCGCTGGCGAGGAAGAGATTGGGGAAATGGGGGACGGGGCCGACGTAGGGGTATGCCCGTGCCGAAAAGGGACGTAGCCCCGCCCAGGTCTTTTCGACGGGGGAGTCCGCCAATTTGGGGACGAGGGATGTCGCGAAACTCAGCAAACCCTCGACACCCGAGACCGTGTTTTCTTTGATGAAGCCAACGTCCTCTTCCGTGGACCCGATCAGCAGGTGACCGTCTTCGCGAGGGACGAGATAACGGGGGCCGCACTCGACAATTTGTGAAAATGGACTCACGGCGTGTTTCAACAGCACGATCTGTCCACGGATCGGACGCACGCCCATCTCCAACCCAACCGACCGCATCAGCGCTGCCGTCCACGCTCCCGCCGCAACGAGAAACGTGGCCGCTTCATAGCGATGATGCTCCGTCCGCACTGCGACGATTCGGCCCTCGCAGTGCTCAAGCTCGATGGCTCGTTCGTGTGGACGGAGCACGAGTCCCCGTTGCTGGCAGGCAACCGATAGGGTTTTCAGATGCCAAGGGTTGCGGACTTGTGCCATGGTCGGCAACCAGAGAGCCTCTTTGATGGTTTCAGAGAACCAAGGGGCCCGGCCTCTGAGGTCACCTCCCGAAAGTCGTTCCGTCTCGACATCGCTCTCCTGAAAGAGTCGCGCCAGGTCTTCCAGGGAATGCTCGCCGGGGCAGGGGAGTTGATAGCCTCCGCAGCGACGGTAACCGTTGTCGAGTCCGGTCTGCTCGCGAAGTTCCGCGCTCAGCTCCGGCCAGAGTCGAGCGCTGAGCCGATTCAATTCCCGCACTGCCAGATTATTTCCCAGTTCCGCTGGGGGAATCATGCCCGCACCGGCCCAGGAGGCTTCCCGACCGGGGGCGGACTGGTCCAACAAGGTGACGGTCCGTCCCGACTTCAGCAGTTCCCAGGCCGCGGTGAGGCCAATGACTCCGCCGCCGATGATCACGATGTCGGTCATGAAAGAGTTCGCAAATCCCCGTCCGCGAATATCGATCGATCCGCCGTTCCGTTTAGGAATGACCTGAAAAATCCTGTCGCGTTCTCGAAGAGGTCAGGTCCCTTGGGGTGGGATCGTCTTCTGTATAGCCAATAGTCGGTCTTTGATAGGAGGGAAGGCTCATACCATTGCAAGAATCATTCGCTCTCATCTGTTGATCCTCTTGAGGAACTTCATTGGAAGTGTTGGCGACTAAGGAAAGCGTCAACCGTCAACCGTCAAGGATCAGTATCGAGGGTTTCTTGAGAATTGAACAAGGACAGCCCCGGAGGGGCGAAAG
>JAGQQQ010000404.1 GCA_020426125.1 Planctomycetaceae bacterium | reverse complement strand
GCCATCGTACAATTCCTGCAAGGTGCCGGAACCGTTGGGGTTGTCCTGCTTCAGCAGTTCTTCCCCACTGGCAGCGCCGGGGCCGGTCAAGAGTTGCGTGACCAGGGCATCGCCGAGCGCCGCGAGGGCTTCGCTGCCAGCGACGGGAGCTGACTCACACATCACTTCCACGGCAACGGCTTCACTGCCATCGTCAGCGATCTTTGTGAACACCCGTCCCTCTTCGGTGGGGTTCGCGGCACGTTTGCCGAGAACTTTGCCAACTTGCTCCTGCAAAATGGCAATGGCCTTTTCTTCATCTCCATTGGCCTCGACGAGAGCCTTTTTGCACTCCATCATCGGCAGGTCGGTTTTTTCACGCAGCGCCTTCACCGCGGCGGCTGTGATTTCGGCCATGGCCGATCCCTCCAAAAAAGTGTGATTTCAATAGAATTGGCAGTGTTTGCCGGGGGAAAACTATCCCGTTTCGCCCCCCACTTCAAGTGGGCGGCGAAACGGGCAATTACGCGGCGGGCTGCAACTCTGTGAGAGCGTCCCGCAACCGAGCCCGGGCGGTGTGCAGACGCCGCTTGATCGTCCCGACCGGGCTGCTGAAACGATCGCTCATTTCCTTGAGCGACTGGCCTTCAAAGTAGAACGCCAGCAGAGTTTCCCGGTCAAGCGGACGCAAACTTCGCAATCCATTGCGAACCTGATCGGCCCGCTCGGACTCTAAGATGCCATCGAGGGGAACGTCTCGGTCCCCACCGGTCAGCCCCGAAAAGATCTCAGGCGACTGCAAGGCTTCCTTCGGGCGGCGAACCGCTCGGTTGATGGACATCCGCACGGCGATCCGCTTCAACCAGCCAACAAACCGTTCTGGCTCGCGGAGTTGCGGCAACTTCCTCATCGCCCGCAGGAAAACCTCCTGCGTGACTTCGACCGCCTCGGAGCGGTTGCGGAGCCGACGCATCACAACGGCGAAAACTTCGGACTCGTACGCTTCAACCAACCGGCCGAACGAATCCCGGTCACCAGCCTGCGACTGGGTAACCAAGCGAATCAACTGAGTTTCATCGAACATCTTCCACCTCCCCAGTTGGGGGACTCAAGTCTGTTTCCGTATGTGAGAATCTGCGGAGACGGCTCGCCTGGGTGTCAGCCCATCCATCCTGAACGCTTTTCAGGAAAGAAAGGGACGGAGTGCGAACCATCGACGGGTCGGAAGGGCGCCATCGGAGAACCAGCACCAGGGGCTTTGACGTCGGCAATCTGTGCCAAGGACAAAGACACCGCTGGGAGGACAGACACTTCGATCACGAAGTGCTCACCGAGGGTCACTCGCCGCGACGAATTTTCCGATTCGGCAGTAGGCAGCCAGTGACAAGGACTGTCAGCCTATTCTTCTGCCGGGAGCCAAACAGGCTCAGGCGGAAAAGGTCCGTATGACGGCAAACGACGCCCAGGCCGCGGCAGGCACAGTCAGTGCAGGCCACGCCGACGAACTTTCGGCCACACCTGCGACGGCGGTCACAGTGGTGGCTGTCGTTGTCGCCAACGCCGTCCGCTGCGACTCATCCGACCGTAACTCGCTCGTCTGTTCCTGTTCTGGCCGCTCCGACTCGGGTTGATAACCCGGGAGCGTCGGATCGATTCGATCAGACAACGAGAAATGCGGTCCTCTGAGCTTGGGACCGGATACGGAAAGCCGTTTTCCGGACTTGCGACGCCCACTGGGCAGACACATCAGCGAGGAGTGATGCAGACGGCGGACATCACGACCGGCGACGACGTTGACAGAACCATTGGTTCCGATGCCGTTTGCGAAAATGCCGTTCAGTTGGATGTTCGTACGCATCTCTGCACCTCCTGCGACGGTGTCGCAGATCCTGAAAAACACACAAAAAAGAGTGGACCACCGTGCGACGAATGCACAGCAGAGCCAGAAGATGTTGGTCCCCATCGGGACCAGGGAACACTGACCTCACGAATGGAGGTGGGATTCTTGCACTGCGAACCAGAGAGCCTCAATAAACGATCTGCTTCCCGGAGTTGCGAACCCCGGCTGGAGCAATGCACATACAGTAATACGCTCAGAGACCCCGAATCTCCCAAGATGGTTCGAGCTTTTCCGCAAAAAAATCAAATTTCCCCTGATTTCGCCACTTGATTTTTCCTCTGCGAAACCTACTTGCGTTGTCATCTGGGATTCGAGTCTCCGTCGTAAGCCCTTGACACGAAAGCTCCTGTGAGTTTGGAGGGTGTACGGGGCGTTGACGCAACCCCCGCGAGCGGAGTCTTGTTCGTCGAACAAGAAATTTGTTTGCTGAATCGTGCCCCCATTCTGTTGCGTCAAAGGCGGCTGAAATCTGGACACCGATTGATCCGTCGAGGATCGGGCCTTCGAGTGGAAAGTCGGGAGCAGATTTCTTGAGGCAGCCCACGTTCGAGACCCGTGTGGATCCTTGTCCCAGATTCCGTTCGTTGAATTTCCCCCGGCGACACTCCAAAATCTGCGGATCGGTTCACCTTCATGAGTTTCAGATTCCACAGATGGGGAAATCGCTGTGAACAAACATTGTGCGCTCGCCTTGTTGGGGGGCTTCTTGCTGCTGTCTTCGACGGCTCTTGCGGAGGGAGACGGCTTCGTCTCCTTGTTTAATGGCAAAAACCTCGACGGCTGGGTCCAACATGGCGGCACCGCCAAGTACCACATCGAAGGGGATGAGATTGTCGGGACGTCCGTCCCCAAGACCGGCAACAGTTTCCTCTGCACCGAGAAACACTACAGCGACTTCCTATTGGAGGTGGATTACAAAGTTGATCCCCTATTGAACTCCGGAATTCAGATTCGCAGCAACGTTTACGATGAACCCCAAGAGTATGTGGTCAAAAATGGTGACCAAGAGAAAGTGATCAAGGTCTCGCCCGGTCGTGTTCATGGCTATCAGGTCGAAATTGATCCTTCCGACCGAGCCTGGTCCGCAGGGATCTATGACGAAGGCCGCCGGGGTTGGCTCAACAATCTGGCCGGTGACGAACACAAGGAAGCCCGGGCAGCGTTCAAGCAGAACGAATGGAATCACTACCGCATCGAAGCTCGCGGCGACCATATCCAGACCTGGATCAACGGCGTCCCCGCAGCGAATCTTCACGACGACATGACCCCTGCCGGATTCATTGCTCTCCAGGTCCACGGGATTGGTGGTGATGAGAAGAAAGTTGGCAAGCAGATCCGTTGGAAGAACATCCGCCTCAAAGATCTTTCCCAAGATACGGCCGCAATCGACGGCAAAGCCCCCTGGGTCCACTACGTCGGCAAAGAGGGGCCCGGCAAAGGCAAGCACATCGTCTTCATCTCCGGCGACGAGGAGTATCGCTCCGAAGAGGCGCTTCCCCAACTCGCGAAGATCCTGTCTCAGCGACATGGCTTCGACTGCACCGTGCTCTTCGCAATCAATCCCGAGACTGGTTTGATTGATCCGAACTACGGATCCAACATTCCCGGAACCGAGGCTCTCGACGATGCCGACCTGATGGTGATCTTCACCCGGTTTCGAAACCTCCCCGATCAACAGATGCAGCCGATCGACGACTACTTGAAAGCTGGCAAGCCGGTCATCGGAATCCGCACGGCGACACATGCCTTCAACGTCCCCAGAGACGGCACTTGGGCACACTACGGCAACAGCTACCATGGTGACAAAGACGCATGGACCGAAGGCTTTGGCCAACTTGTCCTGGGCGAGAACTGGGTCAGCCACCATGGCCACCATCGCCACGAAAGCACTCTCGGATTCATTGCCGACGGTGCCGAGTCCCATCCGATTCTGCGAGGAATTGGCGACGGAGACATTTGGGGACCGACAGATGTCTACGGCGTGAAACTTCCGTTACCTGGCGACTCGAAACCCCTTGTCCTCGGACAAGTGACCAAACGAGACGGCGACTATAACGACAAAGATCCCCTCTTTGGGATGAAGCCCACGGATCGCACGCCCATTGAAGGAGCCAAGAATGATCCGATGATGCCAGTTGTTTGGACCAAGTCTTACCAGGTGCCAGGAGGCCAGGAAGGACACGCGATGACATCCACCATCGGTTCGTCGACCGACCTTCTGAACGAAGGGGTTCGCCGCGTCCTCGTCAACGGCTGTTACGGCTTAACCGGACTCGCGTCTGAAATTCCCGAGGACGGTACCAATGTCGATCTCGTCGGGGACTTTCAACCCACGGCGTTCGAATTCCGCAAGGGAGACTACTGGTCAAAACGGAAAATGTCCGTCGACGAACATCGACTCGATTGAACTCTGCATTGTCTTTATCGAGCCACTCCCGATTTCGAATCAAGATCGAGAGTGGCTCTTTTGCTGAAACGCCTGTGCTATGTGTGTTCCTCGTCTGGATCGACGAATTCGACTTCTGTTCGTGCGGCATGGACGACCCGTTCGGCGGACTTGAGGCCGAACAGCCAGAACAGCGCAGGGTGGACGAAGAAATCCAGCAACGTCGAACTGATCAGGCCTCCCAAAATCACCGTCGCCACGGGGTAGAGGATCTCTTTCCCCGGTTCGTCCGCCGCGAGGACCAGTGGGACGAGCCCAATCCCTGAAGTCAGTGCCGTCATCAGCACCGGCGCCAACCTTTCCAAACCGGCCCGGACGATCATGTCCTTCGTCCAGTCTTCTCCCTCGTACTTCACGAGATGTAAGTAATGGTTTAGCAGGAGGATCCCGTTTCGGGACGCAATCCCCGCGAGGGAGATGAAGCCGACCATCGCGGCAATCGTTAACGTTTGCCCCGTGAGGACCAATGCGACGACGGAGCCGATAAACGCCATCGGTAACGCGGCCATCACCTGCAAAGACAAGTTAATCGACCGGAACATGGTGAAAAGCACCATGAAGACCCCCACCAGCGATACGAGAAACAACAAAAAGATAATTCGGCTGGCGGACTGCTGACTTTCAAACTGGCCGCTGTACTCCACGAAGTAGCCCTCGGGGAGACTTTGAATGACGGGAGCGACTCGGTCCTGAATGTCTTCCACAACATCAACGACACCCCGGTCGGAGACGTTGCACTGCAACACCACGCGACGCCGGACGTTCTCGCGGTTGACGGTGTTCGGCCCTCCGGAATGGTAGACCTTCGCCACCGACTCCAGCGGCACCTGCCCCCCCTCCGGCAGTTCGATGGCCAACCGCTTGAGAGCATCGAGATTCTCCCGGGCATCCTCATCCAATCGCACCAATAGGTCGAACTGCCGTTGGCCAATGAGAATCTCGGAGACGACCTGGCCGTTCATCGCCGTCTCAATGAACTCATTCACATCGGCGACGCTGAGACCATTCAGCAAGAGTTTGTCACGGTCCACCTCAATACGGTATTGCGGGATGATCACCTGGGGTTCGATTAGGGCATCACGAACTCCTGGGACCGCTTGAATCTCCGCGAGCATCTCTTCCGCTTTGCGACGGAGGACATCTAAATCATCGCCATAGATCTTGATTCCGACTTGGGCCTTCACCCCGGAAATCATGTGGGAGATCAGGTGGGCAATCGGCTGTTCGACGGCCGTGACGATTCCAGGTATGTCGGCCATGGCTTCGCGGATGTCGTTGAGTTGTTCCTCTCGTCCTCGCGGAGAGTCGGGATCGAGTTCGAGAATGT
>JAGQQQ010000403.1 GCA_020426125.1 Planctomycetaceae bacterium | reverse complement strand
GACACAAGGCGCTGTACACGTTTGAGATCAACGGCGAAAACATGTCGCTTCGCTGGGACCTCCACGACCTGCATCGGCTGGAGATGTTCGACTACGGGGACGACGGCCCGTTCCGCGGTTGGAAAAGCATTCACGTCACCGACCACGGCGGCGAGCACCCCTACATGGACAAGTGGTGGGTTCCCGGCCTGCAAATTGGTTACGAACATTCGTTCGTCCATCAGGTGGCGGACTTCCTGAAAAGCCTGGAAACGGGGCAGCCGTGCCACCCGACGTTCCGGGACGCGCTTGAAACGCAAAAAGTCTGCGACGCCGTTTTGGCCAGCGCGCAAGATCACGCATGGCACAACGTGTAAGAGTTTGACTGCCGTTTAGCGACGCACTTCATGTGCGTCGCTAGACGTATTCTTGCAGAAAGTCGAACTGCTGCTTCGCCTGCTGATCGTCTGAAAGATTGTTGTTCGTGTAGCGAATTGATCGCTCGACGTCCTCACGATCGTTGAGATACCTTTTCCAGAATCCCCGCCCCCAAGGCGTATGAATCCGCCCCGAGACGCGATGTTCCATCAGCGGATGTTTTCCGCTCCGCGTCAGTGCGAGCGTTCCCCGCTTCTTGAGTTCGGCGACCGCGGTCTCGATCGTATGATCACCCCGGCTAATGACCAAATGCGTGTGTTCCGCCTGGATCGCGCACGCATGAATTGCCAGTGACAACACTCGAACGGCATCGGCAAAGCCCTGTGACAAAATCTCAATCTGCTCCTCATTCAGTCGGACAGGGGGATACTTGAGATCGTTCTTCGCCGCCATTCGAAGTCTAGAATCGTGGGGTCTTCCAGCGACGGATTGCGGGGAGTCCGTCTTGGTGGCCGGACCGTATTTGCGAAGCTGCTCCGACCAAACAAAGTTCGATCCCGATCCTCGCGGGTCGTTTGGCAACCAGAAGCCGTACATGCCAAGCACGACGTGATAGGCGATGACCATGCGACTTGTTGACTCTTTTCTTAACTACCGACGCATTTCAAGTGCGTCGCGAAACGGCTCTACTTGATGCAGTACAGCCGGTCGAATGTTCTCAGCAGAATCGAGTTGTCGACGAGGACCGGCGTCGAGACCGTGAACGTGTCCTCGTGCACGGTGTTCGTCGAGACGACCGACTTTCTCTTCGTGTCTAGCACGAACGTCTTACCGTCTTCCCGGGTGAGATAGAGTAGGCCGTTGGCCAGCACCGGAGAGGAACTGTAGGCATTGCGGTTCTTCTCCAGCATGACCGACCAGACCTCTTCTCCGCTCTCCGCGTCGAGGCATGCGACGGTTCCCTTATCGGTGCAGACGTAGACTTTGCCATCTTCAGCGGTCGGGGTCGGTACGTCGGCGGAGACATCTTTGGTCCAGAGGACATGGCTCTTTGTCACGTCCCCAGAGCCGCCCATGCGAATCGCAGTCAACGTCTGTCCTCGCGAGTAGGGCGCGATCACGATTCCGTTCGTGATCACGGGAGACGCGATCGATCGGAAGAACCGTTCCTGCCCGGGGTTCAAAGTGCCGACTCGCCAGAGTTCTTTTCCCGTCTTCGCGTCGTGGCAGGTGACAAAGTCCGCTCCCAGCGTGACGATTTGTTCCTGGCCCTCGTACATGGTCACAATCGGAGTCGAGTAGCTTTGAGCGGCTTCCTCGGGAGCTCCGGTTTCGCGGTCCGTCTTCCAGACTTCTTTTCCGGTCAGCTTGTCAAACGCGGCGATGTACGACGGCCCCGTCTGCATACAGGCGACAACGACATGCTCGCTCGTCAACACGGGGGACGTGCCGAGGTCCCACCACAGGGTGTCCTCGCCGTACTTCTCCTGGAGGTTTTGGTGCCAGAGAATCTTCCCTTGCATGTCGAGCGCTGCGAAGTCGCCACTCTTGAAGTAAGCGAAGATCCGCTCCCCATCGGTCACGGGGGACGGGTTCGTCCCGCTCGCCTTGCGGTGCTTCCCCGGATCCTCTTCCCCGATTGTCACGCGCCATTGTTCCTTCCCTTCGCGGTTCAACGCAACGACGCCGTTCTTCCCATCGATCGGGGTGGTGAGGATCACGAGATCGCCCCAGACGACCGGAGTTGATCCCGACTTCCCCCCCATCTCCAGAGACCAGGCGATGTTCTTCTCGGCGGACCATTCGACGGGGTATTGACCGTCGGCTGCGGTTCCATCGAGACCCGGTCCCCGCCACGATGGCCAGTTGCCAGCGACAGTGGTCATGGACCAGCTCAAAGCGATGGCGAGAGACAAGGCGGGAACGCACGATCGGCGGGACAGTATTTCAAAACGCATGGAATTCTCCTGTGAGTGGCTTGCCCAAAAAGTATGGCGATCCATGCACAGGAGCGAAAGCGTGCGACTCGTAAAAGCAGATCGCCGCCGGTGACACGCCGGGGGCGATCTGCTTGTTTTCGGTCTTCTCGGGGAGCCGTCACCCGAGTTCGACACGTTTGCCAGTCTGGGACGATTCGTAGATGGCGAGGATCAGTTCGACGCTCTTGCGTCCTTCGGGGCCATCGATCAGGGGCTTGCGGCCTTCCTGAATCGCGGAAATCAAATCCTCGAACTGACGTTGGTGCCCGACGAATGAGATCGCTTTGGGATCGGCGGCTCCCCCCGATGTTTCACTCGACTTGCCGAACTTTTGGCGGATCTCCTCGTCCTCCGGTCGCTCGTCTTGGAACTGCCACAGCAGGATGGAATCCTGCTCCACGATCACGGACCCATGGCTGCCATGGATCTCCGTCTTCTTGAGCAGTCCCGGAAACGCCGAGGTCGACGCTTCGAGCGTTCCTAAAGCCCCATTCTTGAAACGGACAATCGCCGTCCCAACGTCTTCGACTTCAATCCGCTCATGGGCCAGCGTGGCGGTCAATCCACAGACTTGGCTGACGTCTCCCATGAACCAGTAGAGCAAGTCCACATTGTGGATGGCCTGGTTCATGTAGCACCCGCCCCCGTCGAGGGCCCAGGTCCCACGCCAACCGCCGCCATCGTAGTATTCCTGAGAGCGGTACCATTTGACGTAGGTGTCCCCCAAGGTCAGTGTCCCAAAGCGGCCCTCGTCGATCGCCTTCTTCAAAGCGATGTTCGCCTCGCTGAATCGGGACGGGAGGATCGCTCCCAGCGTGACGTTGTTGCGAGCACAGGCATCAATGATCTGGTCGCAGCGTTCGAGAGTGATCTCCAGCGGCTTCTCGACCAACAGATGCTTACCCGCGTTCGCGGCGGCCAGAGCCGGATCCAGGTGTGAGCCGCTCGGCGTGCAGATGGTCACAATCTGAATTGCATCGTTGGCGAGCATCTCATCGAGGCTGCTGTAAGCGGTGCAGCCGTATTCGTCGGCGAACGCCTGAGCCTTCTCGGGGGTGTGATTGAAGCACCCGACGACGGTCGCTCCTGGAATTGCCTGAATTGCTTTGGCATGAAAGTGGGCGATCATTCCCGTCCCCACGATGCCGAATCCCATACTCATGAAATCCACCTTTGACTAACGTGGCCAGGGGGCCACAAACAAAACAAACACGGTCGATTGGGGGTAAGCGGGATTCGGGTTTCGGGACTCGGGGTTGGAGGGAGACGGATTTGGAGCTCGCTTCTGATGTGTTCCCGTTCCGTGATATCTTGGTGCCAAGGCGACCAATTCCCGTGTCCTGCTTTCCGCGAATCCCGAATCCCGCCCCCGGATCCCTCGCGGCAGCAA
>JAGQQQ010000402.1 GCA_020426125.1 Planctomycetaceae bacterium | reverse complement strand
GTTCGGAATCTCCGCCGATTGATAAATAGTTGTTGTGTGCGTGCCAAAAGTCCGAGGGAAGACCGCTTGTTTCGAGATGGGGATTTGACAATCCGGGAAAAGCGAACACGGATCGAGCGGATGAAACGGATCTCCACAGATTTCATCAAGAGAGTTTTGTCGATATTCGGTCGCGACGGACTCAATCGAAAGTTCGTGTGAGAGAACAAAAGGAAACGGCGATCCCCCCAGGACTCCGCGAAAAAGATCCGTGTTCCTCCGTCTGATCCATTCGATCCGTGTCCGCATTCCGTGGCATCGACACTTCGCGGATGACAACGCAACTCATCCAAGCAATTCACCCAAAATCCACTTGGAGACGCATCGAACTGGACTCGGACTCCCCGCGGTTGCAGAAACGACGTGGACGCTGGACAATTCTGGAAGATCATGCGGCCAGAGTGACATTGGCCGTAGCCTGAGTCTTGTCCCCCGAAAATGCGTCTCATGAATCCGACCACCGTAAACCATCAGTACGTCGAACGCCTCGTCAATCTCCTCGACCCGGCGGCCAATCAGATCCTCAATATGTCTGTCGACGAAGCGACCGACCGCGTCGCTTCTGGCGATCCCGCGAAAGTGCGGGAGATCGATGGCCAGTTCGCCCTCCTCGCAAAGGTCGGCAACAACGTTCGCATGGCCCGGTCCATTGGTCGGCCGATGCGTTACTTCCTCGCCAAGCAAGTCGACGGCCCCTGCCTCATCGTCGCGGAACGGATCGATGAAATCGCCGAGTTTCTCCGTCAGGAGGGTCTCTACGACCAGTTCCATCCCTCCTACACGCGAATGGTGCCAGCCCACCATCTGATGGAACTGAAACTCATCGGCTGCCCCGATCCGAATCCCAAACTCGACCGGTTCTTCGCACCAGAACGGAACCGACTTGGCACCAACCTTGACGAAATTGGCGCCGCTTATATCGGGGCACTCGACCGAGAGATCGACCGATGGCTCGACACGATCGATTCCGCGGAGCCGATTGGTGTCCTTTTCTCTGGCGGAATTGACAGCGGCGCGGTCTTCCTGACGACCTACAATCGGCTGCTGAAGCGGGGGGAGTCCCCTGCCCGTTTGAAAGCGTTCACACTCAGTGTCGCTGGCACCGGCCAAGACGGAGCCCAGGCTCGCGAGTTTCTCAAACAACTCGACCTCGAACTCTTCCTGGAGTCAATTGAAGTCCCCGCCGAGGCTGTCAGCTACCAGAATGCGGTCCGCGCTCTGGAGGATTACAAGCCACTTGACGTCCAAGCGGGAGCAATGACTCTCGCCCTGTGCCGCACCCTTCGCGAGCGTGACCCTAATTGGACCTACCTGATCGACGGCGACGGCGGCGACGAGAACCTCAAGGACTACCCGATCCACGAGAACCATGAGCTAACCATCCGCAGTGTGCTCAACAATCTGATGCTCTACCACGAAGGCTGGGGCGTCGACGCGGTGAAGCATTCGCTGACTTACAGCGGCGGCCAGAGCCGAGGCCACGTGCGGAGTTACATGCCGCTTCGGCAATATGGTTTTAAGGGCTTCAGTCCTTTTGCACTGCCGAATGTCATTGAGATCGCGGAGGGAATTCCGTTTATTGAATTGACGGACTGGAACGAGCAGACGCTGTACGGTCTGAAAGGGGAGATTGTCTCTCGCGGCGTGAAAGCCATCACCGGTCTGAAGATGCCCGTGTTCGAGAAGCGACGGTTCCAACACGGGGCCATGCCCGCCGAGGAGTTCGCCACGGTTTTTCCCACCGAGGAACGGGCCTACCGCCAAGCATTCGCGGAGATCTACGCCGACGCCAGCCGCTAGGCCGATTGGAAATCTTTTCTCGCACGGCGCATGAAGCGATGGCGATGGAACCGCCCTTCCACCGCCATCGCTCGCCCCACCGACTTCAAAAGTCCTTAGACGAGAATCCTGTCCTCCGCGTCATTGGTTGCAAAGAAGCCGCCTGTCCGGGACACACTTGACGAATCCTGTCCCACGACCGCATAAACCTGATCGTGCAGGTCATCGTCGTGATCTTCGTGATCATGATCATCTTGGGCGTGATCTTCGTGATCGTGGTCATGATCGTCGTGACCATGTCCATGGCGAACGGCGTCCGCCAGGAAGATATCCCGTAGCGCGGTACCACTCAGTTGCGGTTCGGCTGTTCGGTTCGCCGACGGGGCCAAGCCGAAGTTTTGTAGCATCGTCTGATGGGCATTCTGGTACTGCGTTCCTGGAATACCGGAATGGTTCAGATATTCCTCGAACGACCGGTCAAGGAACGCCGTATCGCGAACCCACTCGCTGGAATTGGTCGAGTATCGCAGGCCCATGGACTCGTTGAAGATCGTCCCATTCTGAACGACTTGCACATGGAACAGTCCATAAGTGTGCCCCGCCTCATGTAAGGCCACATCGGCCAGCGCGGTGATGGTCGCGGTCGTGGATCCCCAATCCTCTTCCAGGACGAACCCGATATCCGTTCCGTTATCGTTGTTGAAATCGATGTCACTAGCAACATGGGGGATGCCGGCCATGTTGTGATTGCCGAAGAACAGGGTCGTGGCTCCCGTTCCGACGGCTCCCATCCCGTAGACCCGTTGGACGGTGATTCCATAGGGCGTCAAATCGGCCTGAACGCGGGCCATGATCCCATCGATGATCTGGTTGCGGTCGGTTTGGCCACCCAGGAACTGCGAGACACGAATGCCATCTCCCTCGGGATCGAGGTATCCAGTGACAGAACTCTGCCAATCGCTCCCAGCCCAGGTCGTGAGATCCGAGTTGGAAATGCTGGCTCCCTCGAAGTTCATGTACAGGACACGACTGCCGCCAGGCGGCGGCGGTGTGTTCACGACCTGCGAGATTGTCAATGTAAAGGCCCCGGTGCTGCCGTTGGTGTCGCCAAAGCCAGTGATCGGACTGTAATTCGAGTTTCCGTACCCTGAGACGCCGATGAAGTAAAAGCCGCCGGTGCTGAAGGTATGCTCCAGATACGACTCATAACTCGCCGATTCTCCGGGAGCGGCCCCATCATCATTCATGGCCACCACGTTGCCGTATAAGTCGAAGACTCGGATCACAGAATCCAGACTTCCATTCGGGCGGTCGATATCAAAAGCGACTCGCTGGCCGGCCTGAACTCGGAAAGAGAACATGTCCACATCGGTTGGCACATCGATTGTGAAACCGGTGGCTTGTCGAGTGGTGTTGATGTCTCCCATCCATCGAGCTTCTCGAAGTTGGTCGTTGGGATCATTGCTGGTCGAACTGCCCAGGGGGCTGATTCGTAGCGAGAAGTTGCCCGTTCTTCCGACTCGGTCCCCACCACCATAGGCAGCGCTATAGGTTGAGTTCCCGTACCCGGAGACGCCGATAAAGTAGGCTCCGCCGGTTGTGAACGTATGCTCCAGATAGGATTCGAGCGACGCCGACTCACCAGGAGCGGCCCCGTCGTCATTGAAGGCAACCTGGCGTCCGTAGACATCGAATATGCGGATCACGGAATCCAGATTCCCGCTGGGGCGATCAATATCGAACGCGATTCTTTGGCCAGCGTTGACTCGGAACGAGAACATGTCGACGTCATACGGATTGTCGATGGAGAAGCCTGTCGCCGTCCGAGTTTGAGTGAGAAATCCCATCCAACGGGCTTCTCTCAACTGGTCGTTGTCATCAACCTGGTTGATCCGAATGGTGAAGCGGCCCGTGCTACCGTTTCGGTCTCCGGTTCCATCGATCGGATTGTACGTCGAGTTTCCGTAGCCCGAGACACCGACGAAATAGACGCCTCCTCGCGAGAAGGTGTGTTCCAGGTACGATTCATAGCTGAAACTTTCCCCTGGGGCGGCTCCGTCATCGTTGAAGGCGACCTGTCGGCCATTGGCGTCGAAGACCCGAATATAGGAGTCCAGGCTTCCCCCTGCGCGGTCAATATCGATGCCAATCCGTTGGCCGGATTGGACACGAAACGAGAACATGTCCACATCGGTTGCCTCGGAGATGGAAAATCCCGTGACCGCGCGGTTGGTTCCGATGTCCCCCATCCAACGGGCTTCTCGAAGCTGGTCATTCAGGTCGGCTGCCAGCAACACGCGTTCTTCGAGGTGTTCCGTAGGATTTGGCGTGTAACAAACGGGCTTCCTTCTACGCTTTTGACTGTAAGCTTGAAAAAGAGAGCGAAAGATGGCGTTCAAAGAAGACAGATTCATGGTGACCTCGTGGAGTCGTTGTCTGGATTGAATTCCGTCGACCGCGCAGCGCGGACCGCGAGCGCAAAGACGGCGCGATGATTTTTCCGGCCTGAATTTCACGACCGGGAAAGCTCCACGGAGTCCAGCAAGAGAGTCCTCATGACGAGACTGACTCCGGATGTCGGGGGGACGCGATGAATTCCTTTGCGTCAAGCAATAGAACGCAGCAAGTGCTCGAATCTGCCGAAGACTTGCTCACAAAGTTCGAGTTTCGGCGAAAAAGTGCATCGCGTTTCAGATCACTGCATTGTTTCGCTGCGAGAATGGGCGGTTTCTCGGGGCGTTAAGTCCCGATTTGTCGAAAGAACTCAATGATGGCCCGGCAAAAGTCCGGCAGGTCATCTGGCTTCCGGCTGCTAATGAAGTGGCGATCAACAACAACGGCGGCGTCTTCCCAAATCGCACCCGCATTCTCCAGATCGTCCTTGATTCCCGGCGAACCGGTGACGCGGACGCCGCTGTAAACTTTGGCGGAAATGGGAATCCATCCGCCGTGACAGATCGCCGCGACAAGTTTCCCCTGCTCGGCAAACTCGGAGACAAGACTGAGGACTTTGGCGTCCCGGCGGAGTTTGTCCGGCATAAACCCGCCCGGGCAGAGGACACCGTGAAAGTCGTCTGATTCCATTTCCTCGATCGACGCATCCGAAACGCAGGGG
>JAGQQQ010000401.1 GCA_020426125.1 Planctomycetaceae bacterium | reverse complement strand
ATCTTCATGCGACTGGGGTCGGGGCTCTGGCGCGGGTTTTCTTCCGGGCCGCCATGACAGGGAGTCATTCTCCTGAGGTGCCGATCCGCTGGGCGGAATCCCTGATGGCGAGCGGAGATTTCACTGAATCACTCCAATTGCTCGAAGAAACGTGGCAAAGGCGTTCAAATTGCTGGTCCGAGGATGTCTGGGCGCATCTGAGTTATCTGCTCTCACTGGCTTACGAAACGAACGGAGAATCAAACGTCGCCGCCATATTTCGACAAAAGGCGATTTCCTCAGCGATGAGAGCTGTCGAATCGGGTGCGGCCTTCAGTGATTTTCCGGAACTCTTTGGGGAGGGTGGCCAAATCCTCCAGCAAACCGCCGTCGAGTCACAAAAGGTGACAGATGCGACCCAATTCGCTCGTCGACTCTGGAAACTGGCGCGAGCACACAAGCACTGTCAGCCAGAGAAGGGAATCGAACTTTTGCGAATGGCCTGGAAAATCTATCGCAAGCAGGACGAAACCGAAGGCCAGCGGCTTTGTCTCATTGGACTGGCGGAAATCTTTTGCCACTGTGGAGAGTGGAGAACTGGCACCAAATGCTTCCATATTTCTCGTCTTCTTGATCCACGCCCCACCGAGCATTGTTCCGATACGGAGTGGAATGTGTGCGGCCACCCATCGACGGAATATTTCTGTAACTAGATGATAAGGAAAGGCTTAGGGAGTCAAGTTGGAAAACTCTGGGGAAACTTCCTTCCATTGAGGAAATGGGATTTCCGAATCACCGGCCGGACTCGTAGAATATTCGTTGGATAGCTCGCCCTCCAAAACGATGGTTCAGTCATGTTTGACGACTCCTCCGAGATGGATCCCACGCGGAAGTATGTACCCGGCGATAGTTCGCCCCCTGTTCCGGTCCCATCTCCAGGATCGGAAATCTTCCGACACTACCAGAAGATCATTGGTCAGTCCCATGTTTGTTGGGAAATGGACTATCGCCTCGTTCGGCGTCTCGGGGCTGGCGGGCAAGGGGTCGTCTTTCTCGCGGATCGGGAGGGAGCGTTTGGAGTCTCCTTTCCCTTGGCGTTGAAGTTTTATCGCCCCGATGGCTATGTCAACAATGACGTCTATCGGGATGAGATGGCTCGCCTCGCTCGCATGACAATGGACGTCGCGCGCATCCAGCAGGACCATCTCATGGACGTTTACAACGTCGTGGAGTATCAGGGGATCCTGGTTCTGGTTTCCGAATGGATCGACGGTTATGACCTCAGGTTCCTGACGGCTCCTCCTCTCCTTCGGAAACTCAAGCGGTCCGTAGACCGGGAACGTTGGGATTACATCAATGAGGTCGTCATGACCGACGCGGGTTTTCAATCTCGGCTCATGCCGGGTGTGGCGATTGCCATTATTCGGGAATGTCTGGCGGGGCTCGCGGCGCTTCATCGTCAAGACATTATTCACGCCGATTTGAAGCCCGCGAACGTGATGGTCAAACAGACTGGCAATTGCAAAATCATCGATCTCGGCTCCGCGTTCCAAATCGGCAAGCCACCCCAACGTCCGACGTGGACACCGCGATACGCGGCGGTCGAGGTTCTCAAAGGGGAACCGCACACCCCTTTGTCTGATCTTGCGAGTTTGGGCTACGTCCTCCTGGAGTTGTTGTCAGGCAAGTATCCCTTCGCGGGAGTTGCTGATGATGGGGAATTGATTCACGTGAAGCAGACGATGTGGGAAACGGTCCCCGAACTCTTGCCCGCCGACGTGGCCAGAAATGGAACGCTGATTGAACTGATTCGTAAGATGATCGCGCCCAATCCCGCCGATCGATTCACATCGCTCGAAGAGGCGGATCTCTCGGAATGTGGGGCGGCGGAAATCCTCAGGCAGCTTGTCAAAGTCAATATGACAACCGAAGCCGAAAGCGAACTGCGATTGCTCATGGAGGAAATTTCCGTGGGGGAGCCTCACGGAGGCAATGAGTACCAGCGGAAAACCGGCTGACTTCCGTTCCGAGGGAACCCCGAGGTCGCTTAAACCGCTTAGGCCAGTATTCATGCCTCCCAGGGCATGAGGTTTCTCAAGTAGACAATCGCCCGGGACATATCCGTGACGGGATCGGCGCCCGATGTTCTCGTGACATTGAACCACCCTTGATAGTCCATTTCCCCCAAGATCGCAGCCACTTCATCCCAGTCCACTTCTCCCCTTCCCATGGGGACCTCCTTTCCCAGACCATCGATCTCTCGAACCGCATCGCGAACCTCAACGTGCTGAATCCGGCCATGCAGTTCCCGCAGCTGTTCCACGGGATTTTGACGATTGAGAATCCATCCCCCCGGATCCGCGTCGACACCCAGCCAGCCCTGAGCGACGACCTCACAGAAATGCTTCAACCGGTCGGGAGGATCTCCAGACGGTTTCAAACAGAGGATGACACCGGAACGGTCGGCGTGAGCCGTGAGATCATTCATCACATCACGAACCTGACTCCAGTCCCTGGGATTTTCCGGGTCCGGAAGGCGGCCAATACGAAGACAAAGGCGGCGAATCTTCAGTTGCCCCGCTAATGTCACCGCCGTACGAACGGCATGTGTTCGTTCGTCCAGACGATCCGGTTCCGCGATCGAGCCCCGGAGTGGAAACGCTGCGGAACCAATTTGAAGTGATCGTTCCTGCAAATAGTGCAGCAATTGCCGTCGGGCGGTCTCGCCATAGTCCCGGGCGTTCACTTCTTGGCGCAAGTCCAGCTGCACTCCGGTGGCTCCCATCGACATGGCCGTGTGCAGTGCGGTCTTGATGTCTTGTTGAAAATCAACGGTTGAGACAGAGATTTGCAATCGTGGCATAGAGGCGTCAAATGGGTTTCAAAGAGGTGGGGGCAAAACAACGGATCCCCATGATTGGGATTCCCTTCTCACGGAATCAGATATCCCCAAACGGAGAGATTCGATCCCGAACCGGCGGGATGGAGCCGGGGCTGGGCTTGCGCGGTCTCCTCCGCGAGAGGAACTACAGCACGAAATTCTCGCCAGGCTCAAGAACCACGGGTTCGGCTTCAGTCTGTTCGCGGACGGTCTCGGCGAACGCATTCGCGTCCTGGTGGATCAAGTCCCAAGTCTGATAATGGCAAGGAATGACGTACTTCGGCTGGAGGAACTGAACCGCTCGCACAGCATCGTCCGGACCCATCGTGAAGTTGTCACCAATCGGCAAAATCGCGACATCGATCCCCATCTCTCCGATCAAGGCCATATCCGAAAACAAGGCGGTATCACCAGCATGATAGACCTTGTGATCTCCCAGGGTGAGGACAATCCCTGCGGGATTGCCTCCGTAGCTCCCATCGGGCAGAGAGGAACCATGATGTGCGATCGTCAGCTTCACCACTCCAAACTCGAATGCGTGTTGCCCCCCCAAATGCATGGGATGTGCGTTCTTCACGCCTTGCTCCGACAGCCAATTGACAATCTCAAAATTGGCCACAACCAGCGCGCCGGTCCGTTTCGCCAACGCGACGGTATCCCCCACATGGTCCGCGTGGCCGTGCGTCAAAAGGATCACATCCGGATTCAATTCCTCCTCCCGGACTGCGGCAACGGGGTTGCCTGTCAAAAACGGGTCGATCAGAAGAGTCTGCCCCCGATGCCGAATCTGAAACGCCGAGTGCCCCAGGAACGTCATCTCAAGGGTCGCTGTTTGATTTGCCATTGCCGTAATCCTTCTCAGGGAGATCGTCTTGGGGGAATTCGTCCGCGACTTGTCGACGGCGAATCGCTCGGGCCACCCACAAGAACCCAATATAATCGTATAGACCGTGGGCCACGATCGGGCGGAGCAGATTGTATTCTCCCGGAATCTGAGCCAGGAGACTCAAGATTCCCCCCAGAATGGCAGCCAAGACGGCATACCAAGCCGAGACCGCATGCAAAAGGCCGAATAGGATGTTGACCGCGAAAAAGGCAAACCAGGGATCGACGCGGGACAGCCATTGTTCCAGGAGACCACGAAACAGCAGTTCTTCGACGATTCCCACAAACGTCGCCAGAACCAGGAGATCATACCAGTGACAGCGGGCCAACATCGGCCCCAGAATATCCTCCGCTTGCTGGCGAACAGACCCAAACGCACTGAACGCGGCCATCATTCCCAGGGCAGCGAGCGATCCCATCGCAAAGTCCTGAAGGCTCCAATGGATCGTCCGGATCGGCTGAACATCCAGCAGCCAAGCGAGCCACATCGTCAGAAGCAACAAGACCAGCAGGAAACTGAAAGAGTAAGTCAGAAATCCTTCCCGATCGTTGATGGAGATTCCCTGTGAAACTGTCACGATGTCGATTCTGGTTTGGGGGAAAGAAACTCTTCCAACGCGTCGAGACGCCGTTCAATCTCTGAGGCTTCCACGTCCGTGAGATCGGACCCGCCGAATCGAATCCGGTAAAACATCTCCGCGAATTCGTCGGAAAGTGGCAGCCCATTTTCCTGGGAAGACAGACCGCGCAGTTGTGACACCGAAAAACGCACGAATTCCCGGGCTGTCTGCGTCGGCTGTTGTCGCAAACCCCGCTTACCCACGATTCTGAGGAATCGTTCGTAAAATGCGACTCGCTTCCGTTCGTTCTGCCGGGACTTCGCCGTGATTCGCCAGACTTTCCAGGACTTCCACAAACGCCTCAGTCCCCACACAACCAGTGACAGGAGGGAAAGGAGTACGAAGGAAACAATCCCCCCCTGCCAACTGACCCACCTCCGGGGATTCTGGAGGAGACTCCAAAGACTCCGCAAGCTTTGCGTGTTTCCGTGCATTAATTCCTGAATCGACGTCCACGTTGACTTCAAACCATCTCCCAGGGGACGATAGATCAGTGCCTCCTGGTCCTCCTTGGAGAGCCGGGTCGACATCTGCCATCCCCGATTGAAGCGTTCTTTCCAAACCTCAAGCGTTGATCGCGAGGCTTGAATGTTTGCCACGGCGTCGGCCCGTGCCGCCGGGGTGGGGTCAAGCGTGTACCATCGCCCGTCAACCATGGCTTCCACCCAAGCGTGAGCATGCAACTCCTGGACTGAGAACGATCCTGTTGACGACGAGTAGATCCCCCCCTTGAATCCGGTAATCAACCGCGATGGAATTCCAACCGCTCGTAACATCAGTGCCATCGAGGAGGCGAAATATTCACAATGGCCCTGCTTGCGGTTAAACAGAAAGTCTTCCACAGGGTCGATCGTCGGATCCATCACCGCAAGATTGAGGGAATAGCCAAATTCTCCCGAAGATAAGAACCAGTTTTCCAGCCGTTTCGCTTTCTCCAAAGGAGTGTCAACTCCAGACGTCACCGATTCGGCCAGTGCCTCGAGCCGTTCCAGGTCATCGGGAATTCTCAGCAGCCGATCCTGGTAATACCGAAAGTACCGCGACACTTCGAAATTTTGCAGCATCCGCTCCCGACGCCGATGGAATTCCGCGTCGGGGGATTCCTCATTGGTGAACAAGGTGTAATCGTATTGGTCTTCCCAGCCAGTTCTCCGACTCCGAAACAACTCGTCCGTGAACAGATGGTGCATCGTGGAGCGGTTCCCTAGGGCGAGCACATTTCCAAACGCAGGGAGAATCGGAACATTAAGCGGTTCCAACTGAATCCGCTGCTCAATGGTCGGCTCCCGGGTTGGTCTGCGGATCGGTTCGGCAAAGTCGTATCCCGAAATCCGTTCCCAGTTGCCGTTGTCATAAGCTTCCAACACCGATCCGCGGAATCGAGGCTCGACGCCGAGATACGCCTGATACTCCGCCGCCGAAAACCTCTGTCCATCGGCGAGATGAAACAGTTCGACCTCCATGACTTCCTTGTGGCTTTCCGCAATCTCTCCCAGGTCACCCAGTTGAACGCGATCCGTAAAACCAGTTGTCGGCTGCCCCGGCACGGGAGCCCGATCCGAAAAGGAGTAGGAGGAAAGCCAGATCCGGGGGATGAAAATGAAGAACAGGATACTCAACCCAAATGCGAGACCGTCCAGTCCGAGCAAACTGCCGACAAATCGGGAATTGATAAAACTTCGGTCGACGTCCCGAGAAAGCCCTCGCCAACTCTCTCCCACCAGTAACCTCGGCTGAGCCGATGGAACAGCCGGAGAGGTGGCCGTCGCGGATAACCCCTCGGGATGAACCAGCCGATTCACAAGAAATACCGCCAGCGTCCAACTTCCAACGATCGCATAAAATACAAATGCCGGGCCAAACCAGATTTCCCCCGTGAGCACGGACGCGGTGGCAATTTGGAGAACGCTCAAGGCCATGAGCCAGGAGTAATGCCGGACCTCCTTCTGCTGAAGGAGAAACACCCACCCCAGATAGATGATCAGGTGGTTTCCCGCGAGCAGCGGCGCCATCACCGAACCGGATCGAAATTCGACCCCGGCCGCCACGAATGCCGTCAAACCAAGGATCGCGGCAGCCCATCCAGGTAGACGGAAGATCTGCTGCCGATCGACGAAAAAGAACGCCAACAGAGCAAGCGGAGCATTGATCGCCCCCAGAGGCGTCAATTCCTCCGCCGCGGAGTTAATGACTCCACTGAGTGCCATCATGACGGCTAGGCTGACCTGAAACACAAGGAGCATTCGTAACACCCATCGCTAAGCGGTTTTCCAACCTTCGTTGCCGGATGGCCTCACAAATTCAATGACGAAATCTCCAGTTCGTCCAGAAAGAGGTGTTGTAACGCCTCGGGAGACATCCCCAACACAGAAACGTCCGAAACGGACAAAGGACAGATCTCTCTTTGGGACCGTTCCACTTCGGCGGGACGCGATGTCACGATCAGGACTCGGGGCAGCGTCATTTTTTCCCAAGGCAAACCGTTTCCAATCTCCGAAATCTCACGGCTGGCCGGTTCCAAGGTGGCGAAATAATCCAACAGTCGCCATGACTGGTGTTCAACAAGATCTCCGTCCCAGTCGTCAATTGTCTGTCCCACCAAGCGGACCGATAACGATGACTGGCGGTTCGACTGAAGAAAATCGACGCAGACTGTCGCGGCGAACCGCAAACCCCGTTCGAGCGTCTCTCGTTCCTCGCCGGTCGGTTTCCGGGGAAGCCAAGCGTCAACAATCAACAACAGATCCCGGTCTCGGCTCTCCTGGTATTCGCACACCATCAGTTCGTTCATCCGAGCAGACGTTCGCCAATGGATCGTCCGCACATCATCTCCCGGGCGATACTCTCGAAGCCGGTGCATTTCATCGTTAAAGGGACCAACCGATGGCTTCAAATGGCTCACCAACTCGATCGAGTTGGGTAACTTCTGGCGCCACCCAGGCTGCAGTCGTCCAATGCGAGGATAGACCAGGATTTCGTCGTCGACGTCGAGTCCCACTCCCCGTTCGACCAAACCAAATGGAAACCGCGTCGTGACTCCGACCGGTCCGAAGTGATACCGCCCCCGCTCGCGAAGGCGAAGTTGGTAATGTCCGGTCATTTGTCCTCCCGGAGGAACTCGGACAAACAACACTTCCGGGGTGAGTGTCCCGCTGGAATGACTCACCTCGTCTCGCACCAACATCAACCACGCGGAAAGCCATGTTTTGCGGTTCTGGAGTTTCATCGAAACGAGAAATGTTTCCCCTGCCATGACCCGCTCCGGCAACTCTCGCATCACACGGAGTCGCCGCAACATGGTGAAGGTGAACTTGCCGTTAATAATGAAGAGGCTGACCATCACGCAAAACACCATCATGAGAAGGTTGTTCCGCCCGATGAGTGAACCGATCAAAAGAACGACAGTGATCAGAAGAAACAACATCCCCTCTCTCGGGAGGCGAAAGAGCATCCCGCGACCGGCGAATTGGGGAAAGAAGCTGACGATCACGTTTTTCAGCCCCCAAACCGAAAACGCCGTTCCACAGACGAGAATGATCCCCTGCCCGATGACTCCCAAACGGTCCGCCATCATACCGGTCCGCAACTCGAAGAACGCCAACCCCAACCCACAGAGCATCAGGGCGATCCCGTTGCGCGACATTCGACGTAATTCGGGAGTCTGCATGGAGACAATCTGATATGGTTCATTCGGTGACCCAGAGATCATAGCGACCGAGGTGGCCAGCGTCCAAAGAGGTCTGGCCCCTTGGTCGAACGCCTGTCTTCCCCTGAATGGTCATCGCCATTTCCGACTTGGACCTCTCCCCATGATCACAGACTTCTGGACCGGGCTGAAACGATCCGTGGAAGATTTTGTGTTTCCACCAAGCTGCGCTTGGTGCTTTAATCCTCTTCCCCAGGCATCTCAAAAGTCCTCTTCCCAACGTCTTTGTCAGGGCTGCCAGGTTGTGTTGGGGCCGGCCATTCCCCATCGCTGTCCGCGATGTTCCGCCTCGATTGGTCCCTATGTTGCCCGTTTGGACGGATGTCCCGTCTGTCGGGAAGAGAGTTTTTCGTTTGAACGAATCATCAGCCTGGGGATCTACCAGGAGGACCTTCAGTCAGCGTGCCTGCGTTGCAAGCGAACGATCGATCCCTACCTGGGAGTTGCGCTCACCGAACTGTTTTGGAAACAGGAACAGGAATCCCTTGCGGCGGTCCAGGCGGATGTGGTTGTCCCTGTCCCGCACCATTGGACAGATCGAATGGGGAAGCCATTTCAATTGTCGGATCTCATTGCGGAATGGCTGGGACGCTTCTTGATGCGCCCCGTGGGGCGGCATATACTCGCGAAGAACAAACGGACCCCGAAGCAATTGACGTTGCCGATGAGTGCTCGCCGTCGCAACCTGCGTTCGGCTTTCCGGGTTCCCCGTGGATTGCGGATTGACGGAGCGACCGTTCTCTTGGTTGACGACATTGTCACCACCGGAACGACTGTTCATCGAGCTGCGCGGGAACTTGTGCGGGTCGGAGCGGGACGAGTCATCGTCGCGGCTCTTGCTCGCGGAACCGGATCCTGAGTGGGAATTTTCCACAACTCAGGACAGGAGAAGACGCGGGGGGCAGACACCCATGGGAAGACAGACACACGGATGACAATTGATCCCTCGCAACCCGAAAATCCGCCGAATGAGGAATCCTCGTCGGCGGATGCGACGCTTTCTTCACGGACCTTGACTCCCGTTCGAATCTTTCTCCGGGGGCTGGCCGTCACGTTGCCGGCGATCCTGACCGTTGTCATCGTGATCTGGATCTTTCAATTCCTCAATGAGAAGTTGGTGGAACCGGCGACTTGGACTGTCAAGTTCCTGATCTCGCGGTTTGTCGATGATTCCGTTCCAAGTCCTGAGTTGGTCCACATCGAGGCGTCCCCCCCCTTGGAACTTTGCGGGACCGCCTACTTGGTCACCGGGGATCTTCGCCGGACCTACTTCGAGTTTATCGCGGAGCAGAAGCGTCAGGCGAACGCGGCCGGTCTGGAATCGGACGCTCCTCCGGACTGGAACCCGCGTCAGCAAAATCGCGCCGAATGGATGCAACAGCGTGCCAATGATGTCGCCGGCGACGTCTACGTTCGTTTAGGCCCTCGGGCGGTCCCGTATCACGTCTACGCGGAAGTCGCACGCATCACCCCTCCAGGGCAAATGCCGACCTCAGCCCATGGCGTCTACATGGAGTATGTCGCCGAACGGTATCTTGGGAGCGTCATCCCGCTGAGTGTTTTGACGATCTTTCTCATTGTTGTTCTGTTGTATTTTATGGGACGCTTCGTCTCGGCTCGAATCGGACGCTGGATCGTCGTCAAGTTCGAGGAACAATTCCTCGGCCGCTTGCCGGTCGTCCGGAATGTCTACGGTTCTGTGAAACAGGTGACCGACTTCGTCTTCTCTGAAAACGCACCGGTGGAGTATCGCCGGGTTGTCGCCGTCGAATATCCTCGCAAGGGAATCTGGACCGTCGGCTTTGCCACGGGAGAAAGCCTGCTCGAAGTCGCGATTGCCGCCGGCGAACCGTGTGTCGCCGTTCTGATTCCCACGTCGCCTGCCCCGTTCACCGGCTTTACCATCAGTGTGCCCCGCAGCGAAGTCCTTGATTTGAACATTACCGTGGAGCAGGCCATGCAGTTCTGTATCTCCTGTGGGGTGTTGACGCCGAAACATCAGCGGATGACTCCCGATGCGTTGAAACGCTTTGTCCGTTCGGGAATCATGAAAGACCCGGCAGCGATCCCAGACGAATCGCGATCCCAAGCCGGAGCGCCTTCGCTTCCCGCGACCCCCAGAGGCGAGGGAGACCGGAATTGAACCCCGATCCAGAAGTCCGCGTGATTCGAATTGCCACCCGCGAGAGCCAGTTGGCGATGTGGCAAGCCAATTTTATCCGCGACGAAATTCAGCGCGTCCGCCCCAACCAGCCCGTTGAATTGATTGGCGTCTCGACTCGGGGAGACCGGGATCGTGTGGAGCCGCTTTCCCAAATGGGAGGCGTCGGAGTCTTTACGCGCGAAGTCCAACGCGCCGTTTTGGACAAAGAAGCTGATCTGGCGGTGCACTCCCTGAAGGATCTCCCGACACAATTGGTCGATGGCCTCAGCCTGGCCGGCGTTCCCGACCGTGCCCCCCGTTTCGACGCGCTGATTCTCGCGGAAGAACGCAAGGGGGACCTTTCCACGCTTTTGAAAGGTGCCCGAATCGGGACCGGCAGTTTACGACGGCAAGCCCAACTCCTTCATGTCCGCCCCGATCTGCAAATGATGGAGATTCGCGGAAACGTCGACACTCGACTCCGAAAACTCGATGAAGGGGAGTACGACGCCATTATCCTTGCCGAGGCGGGGCTAAGACGACTCGGCCTCGAAAGGCGGATTTCCTCAGTCCTGGGACCTCCTACGATGTTTCCCGCTGTTGGGCAAGCCGCTCTGGGGATTGAGTGCCGTGAAGACGACACTTTCGTCCAGGAGATTCTCCTGGAACTTTCCGATGGCGACACGAAAGCCGAAGTCCTGGCCGAGCGAAGCCTGCTCCGAACCTTACGCGCGGGGTGCCACGCTCCGGTTGGCACGCTGACCAAAATTACCGATGACAATCTTCGGATCGATGGTGTCGTCCTTGGCCCCGACGGCGTTCAGAAATACCATGCCCAATGCGACGGCCCCATCGCACAGGCGGAGGAACTCGGCCAACAGTGCGCCGATGAACTGGTCCAACTGGGAGCCGGAAAACTCCTCGAACAGCATTAAGTCGAGAGCAGGAATTATGAAAGTCTTCGCCCTGATTCGATTGATTTGCACCATCGGGCTGATCACTATCGGGCTGATCTCGGGGCACTCCCTTGCCCAAGACCTGCGGAGGCCGGTCTCTCAGGAGAGGGACTTTTCCATCGCACCCTTTTCTGTTGATATCACGATACCGATCGGCCATCGGTGTATGGGGGTTCTCCCCACCAAGTCCAAGGAAATCGTTGATCCTCTCGAAGCACACGGCTTCGTTCTCTCTGGGGGCGACAAGCCGATCGTGTTCCTGGCTCTGGACTGGTGCGAAGTTCGAAATGGAGCTTACGATCAATGGCGCGATGCTCTCGCCGCGGCTGCGAAAACCGATCGTGTGCACGTCCTGGTCTGTTCCCTGCATCAACATGACGCCCCCGTCACGGATGCCGACGCCCAGCGGATTCTCGACGATGCTGGACTGCCGAAGGAACTGTTCCATCCGGATTTTCAAGCGGAATGCATCGCGAGAGCGGTCGCCGCGATTCAAACCTCGCTTCAAGATCCCCGACCCATCACACACTTGGGAACGGGGCAGGCTCGAGTGGAAAAGATCGCATCCAATCGCCGCGTCGTCCGGGAAAATGGGGCTGTCTCATTCAGTCGCGGCAGCCGCAGCGGAGCCGATCCGTTTCACAGCTCCGCCCCAGATGGGGAGATTGATCCCTACGTCAAAACATTGTCATTTTGGAACGGTGACAAACCGGTCGTCGCGCTGAACGCTTATGCGACCCACCCCATGAGCTACTACGGGCAGGGCCAGGTCTCCGCCGACTTTGTGGGTCTAGCAAGACGAATACGGCAGCAGCAATTGCCGGACGTTCGCCAAATCTACGCGTCCGGCTGCAGCGGCGATGTCACGGCCGGAAAATACAACGATGGCTCCCAACAAAACCGAATCGACTTAACCAACCGCCTCGCCTTGGGGATGGCAGAAGCGTGGAAAATTACGAAGCGAATTCCGTTGACCCAGATCGTTTTCCGTTCCACAAAAATGCAACTCCCCTACTCTCATCATCCCGATCTGACCGAAGAGGCCTTGACGGCGGCCATTCACAACGAGTCCGCGAGAACAGAAGACCGTATTCTCGCCGCGATGGGCCTGGCCTCCCGTCGTCGCGTCGAAGCCGGACAGCCGATCGATGTCCCTTGTATCGATTTCGGGAAAGCCCAGTTGGTTCTCCTTCCCGGTGAGGCATTCGTGGGATATCAACTCATGGCTCAACTCATCCGTCCTGACTCGTTCGTCGTGACTGTCGGCTACGGCGAGTGCTGGCCTGGCTACATTCCCACCAAGGCCGCATTCGCCGACAAGTTCGAGGACAAATGGCTCTGGGTCGCTCCTGGTTCAGAAGCCCGAATGCGAGAAGCTCTGACAACTGTGTTGAAATGGAAATCGGAGTGAGGAGAAAAGTTCCCGACGAACATTTTTTTCTCCACCGCTCTTCATATCCCGTCACCCGAACTCCGTCCGATCCCATGCACCTATTGGAAATGACCTGGCCCGAAGTTGACCAGCTCTCAAGGAACACACCCATCGTGATTCCCATCGCAGCGCTGGAGCAACACGGACACCACATGCCGGTGTTCACCGACAGCCTGTTGCTGGGTGAGGTGACCGCCCGGATTCATCAACAGATGGCCGACTCGATTCTGGTGGCGCCCGTATTCTGGTTGGGGAATTCGGAACACCATCTGGACTTTCCGGGAACTATGACCGCCGCTCCCAGAACCTACTTGAACCTTCTTAAGGAGATGGTAGAGAACTTCCTCCGCCATGACTTCAAACGAATCGTCCTGCTCAATGGACACGGCGGCAACATTGTCCCATCTCAACAGGCCTTATTCGAACTGCGTCAGGAACGACGCACGCAAGACGACCTTTTGCTCATCGCAGCGACCTACTGGAATCTCGGAGACGGCCTCCCCACCGGGGCGGAATTCTCACAAAACCAGATGGGACATGCCGGGGAATGGGAAACCTCGATGATGCTCAGACTGCGACCGGAGTTGGTCAAAGGCCACCAGCAGACGCAGGAGGTCCCCTTCGGACAAGGGTTTTCTCCTGGCTATCGGGCTTGGGTGATGCCCGACCGTTCGTCCGCCGGGCACATTGGGGACTCTCCACTGGCAACCCCGGAAAAAGGAGAAGTCCTCTTCCACCATTTCAGTTCGGGTGCGGTGAAATTTCTCCAGCGAGTCATCGATTGGGATGGCTCCACTTGGGATCAGTAGTAGAGACCCCCTCAACCCCGCTGGTTTTTGGCCCGCTGGTTTCGGGCGTGGCATATTCCACTCGCCGAGTCTCCAGGCAGAACTCGACATCGGATGATAAGACGAGTCGTTCATCTTCCGTGTTGGGGAACTGAAGATTCGGAGTTTGTTTCAAAAATCGAATTCTACCGGTGACAATTTCCTCAATCGCAGGATCAGCCCTTTTTATGAAGACCATTGGCCCGGTTGTGCTGTTCGGCGAGTTGCTGATGCGACTGGACACGCCCGATCATCGGCGTTTTCCTCAGTCGTCGTCCTTCCAAGCGACATTCACCGGAGGCGAAGCGAATGTCGGCGTTGCGTTATCGCAATGGGGGATTCCGGCCAAACTGGTCTCCGCCGTTCCCAAACACGACTTGGGGGATGCCTGTCTGAATCACTTCCGTCAATACGGCGTGAGCACGAGTGAAGTCCTGCGAATGGGGGAACGACTCGGCCTGCTGTTCGTTGAAAATGGAACCTCACTTCGTGGCTCGAAGGTTATCTACGATCGATTGAATACCTCGTTCCGTTCCCTTCAACCCGGCCAAATTGATTGGCCAGATGTTCTCAGCGACGCCTCCTGGCTCCACGTCACCGGAACGGCTCCCGCCTGCGGGGCCAATGTTCGTGAGGTGCTGAATGAAGCCTTTGCCTTTGCGAGAGAATGGTCGGTCCCTATCAGTTTTGATTGTGCCTACCGGAGCGCACTCTGGAGCGAAGACGAAGCCGCAGCGGTGTTCCCGGAAATTGTGAAACAAGTGGATGTCCTGATTGGCAGTGAAGACGACGCAAAACGATTTCTCGGAGTGGACGCGACCGGCGAGGAATCTCTGCACGCCGTCCGGGAGACCTATGACCTTCGCTGCGTCACTTATACCGAACGGGACATCCTCCCAACGGGAGTCAACCGTTACCGCGCCCTCGCCGCGTGTGAATCCGAGGTTTGCCGTTCCGAGACATTCGAGTTCACTGTCATCGACCGCATCGGTTCAGGAGACGCCCTTGTCGCTGGGCTGATCCGCGGCTTGCTCTGTGGACATCCGATTGGGGAGACTCTCGACTTCGCTGCAGCCGCAGCGGCGTTTAAACATTCGATTCCGGGAGACTTTCTTCTCTGCAGCTCAACCGAAATTGAACGCTTGGCAAGAGGAGTCGGGATCGGCCGGGTGCAAAGGTGATTGACGACCAGACCAGTGAGCCCACCCAGGTGGATTCCCCGTTTGAAAACTGGGAGCTGAGCATGAGAATTCGTCAACTCCGCCGCGCGAAGTCAGTCCGATTCCATCGACCGAAAGACTTCCACAGGGTCCGCTGCTTCCAGGTTCTGAAGTTCCGCGACCGTTTCCGGAGACGCATCGAATCGGGAATCGGCGATCTCCGCGAGATGGCTCCTCTCAAACTTGCGATCACTCCGAACGAACCAGAAAACCATGATCCCAAACAGGCAGCCAACGCCCACGAGAAAACCAATCACGTAAATGGTGAGATCCTCAGTTCGTTCCCGAGCGACCGGCATAACCGGTGGCATGGTGAAGGAGTTCGCAACCAGCAGGGGAGCCACGTACGCTCCCTGCTCCGTCGCGTAGCCGTACCGTTTGAAGAAGTAGCCGGCAACCTTGACCTGGCGGTCGATCTGATTTCCCCAGTCGATTCCATCCGGCTTTTGAGGGAGAAGCACCATCCAGGGATTGTTACCCGAGTCCGATGTGAACAGCCACGCTTGCGCGAGATCGTCTTCCTGGGAAGCCGGATCGCCAAACGGGAATGTCGCCAACCGCCAGAGCGTTCCTTCCAGGAAAAGCAGTTCCCCGCGATGTTTGTCCGGTTCCACATTCAATACGCGATACCCGACATCCCGACGGGCAGCTTCCATCAACTCGTCTGCTGAGGAAGCTTGTACCTGTTTCAATACCTGCTGAAGTGCTTCGTTCTCTTTGCGTAACAAGCCCAGCCTTTGGTCGCTGATATCTTTCAAGAGATGAGACGGGATCCGCGTCAACACGCCCTCCCCTTCCCCACCGGGTTCCGAAGACTCCTCGACCTCAGCCTCCGCGACGGCGATGAACGTCTCAGGGGCGAGCGGGGCCTCCCGGAGAATCTGATAGTCGATGTCATCCAGGTCGAGTTCCCGGAGTTCCTGCTGCGGCGCGGGGTCATTCCCCATCGCGAAAAACCAGTTCCAATTCTCCGGTTTCCGTGTTGCATCAAAAGCCACCGCGATGAGCATCAGCATCGCGATCATGCCCAACATCCGGTACTGATCTTTCCGGTTCAAATACGGAGGCGGCTGTTTGTCGCGTTGAAAATGCATCGATTTGAACCTCAAGTCCGGGAAATGGGGGAATGAGTCAGGAACTCGAACTTGCCTCCTCCCCTCGTTTCTTTCCCTATTCTTCAGGGAAACGGCTTGGCTGTCCAATGTTCAACGGTTCGCCCGACATTTCTGATGCGAGACGGAATCTCTCCGGGGCATGATGGAAAAGGCGTGACGGGTTTGCCTCCCGTTCGATATCGCTTCCGGGATTTCCTCACAAACAGCAAAGCGACGCTTGATTCTGATGCGGTCCCGTTCAAGAATCCCGATCTGTGAAACGGAACCCGTACGTCAAGCGGGGTGTCCGGCTTCCAATGACTTTTCCTCCGACCCGGTCCGACCGATGCGTATCTCCGAAATCGTCAAGAATCTGAAGCCTTCTGCCACGATTGCCGCCGCTGCCAAGGCAAAGGAACTCAAAGCGACCGGAGTGACCGTCTACGAATTCACACTGGGAGAGCCGGACTTCAACACGCCCGACCACATCTGCGCCGCCGCGAAGGAGGCCATGGACGCCGGGCACACACATTACACCCCTGCGACCGGCATCCCCGAACTCAAAAAAGCCGTCGCGGCCGCCTACAAGCGGGACTACAACCTCGATTACGAACCGGCCCAAGTCGTGATTTCGAATGGTGCCAAGCACTCGATTCACAATGTGCTCACCACACTCTGCCAACCCGGCGACGAGGTGATCATCCCCACCCCGTATTGGGTCAGTTACAGCGCCCTCGTGGAACTCTGCGGAGCCAAGCCGGTCTTGGTCCCGACCACCCAGGAGAGTGGCTTCTGCCTCAGCCCGGAGCAGTTTGCCAACGCGATCACGGACAACACCCGGCTGATGATGTTGAACAACCCCTGCAATCCGACAGGAGCGGCGTACCCCGTAGAAACACTCGAAGGACTAGCGAAGGTCGCCGTCGAGAAGCAGGTTCCCGTGTTGTCGGATGAGATTTACGAAAAGCTGGTCTATCCAGGGTCCGAGTTCCGGTCGTTCGCCTCCTTCGGGCAGGACGTGAAAGACCTGACGATCATCGTGAGTGGAGTAAGCAAGGCCTACGCGATGACCGGTTGGCGAATCGGGTGGACGTTGGCTCCCGCGGATGTCACCAAAGGGATGAGCAACCTGCAAAGCCAGCAGACTTCGAATCCGTGTAGCATCAGTCAGTACGCGGCCGTTGAGGCGCTGAATGGACCGCAGGACTGCATTCCGGAAATGCTGGCCAAGTTTACGGAACGACGCGAGTACGTTCTCAAGCGTTTGCGAGCCATCGAAGGACTCAGTTTCGCCGATCCGGGTGGCGCGTTTTATGCCTTCTTCGATGTCAGTTCCTATTTCGGGAAGCCGCTTCAGGGGGGGCGAACGGTCGACAATTCGCTCGACTTCTGTTCGGCCCTGCTCGAAGAAGCCCATGTCGCCCTGGTCGCCGGTGATGACTTTGGAGCCCCTGGCTATGTGCGGCTCTCCTTCGCCACGAGCATGGACATCATCGAAGCCGGTCTCGACCGCCTCGAAGCATTCTTGAAGCCATAGTTCAATTGTCAGACGAGCGGGGAGCGTCAACTCCCTGTCTCTATCCGCGTGTGTGGCTGCCAGTCGTTCCCATTGAAACTGGGGCCGGATCGCCGTACAAGTTCCTCAAAGCTTCAACCATTTTGATTGAACGGCAGCGAGGAATTTCCATGGTGATCATCCCCCATTTGCCCCCACTCTCTCGTCGCGAATGGTTGCTGGCCTCGGGAGTGGGACTCGCTTCCTTCGCCCTGCCCCGCTCTCCCCTCACCGCTGGAGAGTGGAGCGGTCGTCTCAAAAAGGCGGTCAAGTACCACATGATCAAGGACGACAGCCTGTCCGTTCTTGACAAGTTTCAAATGCTCAAGGAGCTCGGGTTTGACGGCGTCGAGATCCGGACCGTCGACAAGGTCAATCAGGCTCCCGAGGAAGTCCTCAAAGCCCGCGATGAAACCGGCCTCCCCATTCA
>JAGQQQ010000400.1 GCA_020426125.1 Planctomycetaceae bacterium | reverse complement strand
GAAGGCGCGCTGAAGCTCAAGGAGATCAGCTACATCCACGCGGAAGGGTATCCTGCGGCCGAAATGAAACACGGCCCGATTGCTCTTGTTGACGAGAATACTCCGAGCGTTTTTATCGTCCCCCGATGCGGCATCTATCCGAAAGTCATCAGCAATCTTGAAGAGGTCAAAGCCCGTGGCGGGCCGGTGATTGCCATCGCTTGTGAAGGAGATGACCGAGTCGCCGAACTGGCCGACGACGTCATTTATGTTCCGGAAGTCTCGGAATGCATGCAGCCCCTGGTGACGTCCATTCCGCTGCAATTGCTCTCGTATCACGTTGCCCTGGCTCGGGGATGTAACGTCGATCGGCCTCGGAATCTCGCGAAAAGCGTGACCGTCGAATAGCCGACATTCCACGATTCCGGCGTCACACCGATTGTTCTCTCCCGCTCGCGGATTGTGTTCCCTCGTGAGCCATCTCGCGGGAGAGCGAATCGATCTGACACCAGAGGCCGCTTACTCGAATTCAAGGAGCCTCGCGCGGAAACAGCTCCTGAAGTGCGTCCTCCACCCAACCGCTATGCCAATCGTGGGACCGGTGGGGACCGTCGCGGTAAACATGGGGAACGGCGAGATGTTCTAACAGGAGTTCCATCTGTTGATGGTGCTCCTGGAAATTGCCGTACCCCAAATGGATCAGTCGGCGGTCGGAGGGCCAGTTTTTCGCACGTTGTCGGACGAGCGAAGAGAGTTGATAATTCCGAAAATTCTCTTCAGTTTCAAAGATCGGCTGGGAGCCAAACCTTGAGGGCCAGGACATCATCAAGGGGGCATCCCATGCGACTGCGGCACCAAACGTGTCTGGATGACGCAGGAAAAGAGACCAGGCCCCCCAACCCGATTTACTAAAGCCGAGCAACAGACGGCCCTTCGCATCGGAACGGGTGGGAAAATTTGCCTCCACAGTCGGAATGACATCCTTCAGGAAATACGACTCCTGCCGGCAGTCGCCTCGCGTCGGATGGTCCGCATACCATGGCAGTTCCGCGAAGCGGAGTGAGACAAAGATGACGGCATACTTCTGGTGAAGCTTCTGTTTCAGAATTTCCATCAGGGGATCGCCGTAGCGGTCCCCGCGTCCCGCTTCAACGGGTAGCAGGTACACAACGGGATACGACGTCGAGGAGTCGACCGGATCAGGCAGCAGAACACGAATCTCGGTGGCAGTGGATTGCCGCGGACTGACGATCCTCTGCGTCATGATGCCGTGGGAATCCCTCTGGGCTGGACCTGACTCGACCTGGGTGGGAATTCGATCTGGAATCTGGGAGTCCCCAAGTCGCTCGGAATCCGCGACCGTAACCTGCAAAAGCAACGCTAACAGGAAGATCGGGGCAAGACGGAGAAACCGTCGTGTGCGACACATAGTCATCGATCCCGTTTTGGGTTTCGAAGAGGTCGAGGTGCCGTTCGCCGTCCTTCATTGGCCCTCTTGGGGTGAGACCGAAATCAGAACTGGCGGACTGGAATAGGTGGCTTTCATGACGAAGTTGATCGAGACGTTGGCCATCAGACTACAGACCTGTTTGTCGATGGCCGGGGCATCCTTCGCCGCGGTCAGTGTCAGATGGCCCTTTGTCTCTTTTCCGGTCAGGAGAGTCTTGCTCTGCTTGAGATCGATCGCCACGCCTTTGGGCAACGTCACGGCATATTTCGAACTCAGGTGCTGAAACAACAGATCGAGAGTCACGTTCTTGTCGAATCCTTCGGCTCGATCAATCTCGACATTCAATTTGACCGATTCACCCGGTTTCAATGTGACCT
>JAGQQQ010000399.1 GCA_020426125.1 Planctomycetaceae bacterium | reverse complement strand
CTGACCTTTAGCTCCGGAGGCTAACGCTCTATCCAGCTGAGCTACGGGGACGTTTGGAAAGGGACTTCCCAAACTGACGGCAACGCCCATTTTGGACTTTGTCTTCCATCGATCAGGAGTGAGTAAGAGTTTATCCTGTGTCGATGTAGACTGTCTACCGAGCCAAAATTGAAATCATGACAATCGTGAGTTCAGGGGGAGGAGTCGTGCCAATTGACGGTTGGGTCCGTCCGCTCGGAAGGAGTTGACGAGGCGGCCTGCGGCCCCCCTTGGATGGCTTGTTGGAGAGGTTTGGATCCCGCGCGTTGCGGTCAACCTCGACGGACCGATGAGCCAAATCAGAGAAAGAGGCTGATCATCGTCCAAGTCGATGCCGCCCGACGCAAAGGAAAGAATCGGAAAGGTTTCGTTTTATGGTTGAGTCTCGTCGAACTGTTCTGACCAATCGGCTGCCAATGAAGCTCTTGTGCGTCTTTCTCGCGGCGCGGGCGATCCTTGATTCCGATCTTGACTGGATTGCCTGGACGGGATGTGTGCTGATGGCCACCGGGGTGGGGATGAATCTGACCGTCATTGTCGCGAACCGCGGATTGATGCCGGCGGCTCTGCCTTACCATCAACTTTCCGAGGACAACGAGGAAAACTATACGCCATTTGGTCCCGACACACGTCTCGGATTTCTTGGCGATTGGATCGATTTGGGTAGGTATCTGATCAGTCCCGGCGACATTGTGCTCGTCATTGGAGCCGTTTTGATGATCGCAAACATGGCAATGTGATGGTGCTTGGAACCGGGGTTCGAGAAACGGAACTTCGATTCGCGATCAAAACCTTGTTTGAGTTCAAGTGATCGCGTCATTCACCATGTGGCGTCATCCCGCGTCGACAAGCTCTGGACTTGCCAGCTTCCGATTCCTTGGCAGACAAACGACCTGTTCGCTCTCACGGCTCAAACCGGTTTTGATAGAAGTTTGTCGCGGAGGCCTGTGATTTGCTCCGGTTCTTCACGTCAACCGATCGTTCGCTCACAGTTCGGTCAATGCCTCATGGAGTTGGCGGACTCGCTCCAGGAGAATCCCGGGAGGCTGAGCCTTGAGGAGCCACTCGCACGCTTCGAGACCTTCTTGTTTGCGCCCCGTTGAATAGCAGAGCACCGCTCGAAAGAGTGTGTCATCCGGAGAATCGGGTTTAAGTGCCAGCACTGTTCGCGTGTAGCGAAGCGCGGCTTCGGGATCCCGTTTGTCGTTGGCCACGCGAATCAGGTTACGAAGCATTCGTTCGATGATAGCATGAGCCGGCTGAGCATCCAGATAGCTTGGGCTCCAAGGGCGTCCGCTGAATTCCCGAACCCGTTGCTGACACTCCTTCTCTGAGAGAAATTCCCCCCGTTCGAAGACATCGACCAGCCGTTCCTCTTCTTTCGAGAGTTGGATTCGGGCAATGAAATGTCCCGGCAATCCAACTCCCTCCGCTTTGAAGCCGCATCGGTTTGCGAGCTCGACATACAACACTGACAAAGTGATTGGCAGCCCTTCGCGATCGTCGATGACTTCATTCAGGTAGCTGTTCGCGTAGTCGTAATAGTTGGTGCGGTTTCCATGGTAGTTTTGCTCCTCAAAAAAGAATCGGTGAAAACGTTCCAGACGCTCTTCCAGGGGTTCATCGTCCCTGTCGGCGGAATGAAATTCCTCAGCCATCTGCTGGATGGTCGACACTGACTCTTCTGCGTCCAAGTCCCGGTTGTCCATGGCCGCCAATGCGAGCGCCGCCCGGAGCAAATCGGGCGGATCTTGGTCGAGGGATTCGATCAGTTGATCCCGGGTTCTTGCTTCATGAATCTCCTGAGACAGTTGACGCAGTTGTCCAGCCCGTTGCTCCAGTTCCTCCGCCTGAGCCTGAAGCGCCCGTTGCTCGGGCAGGGCAAAGTCCTTGTTTTGCTGGATCATGGCGATCGTGGGAGGGGTCGACGAGGAGATCACGTTTGAGATTTCCTCGATCCTTGCCAGGAGCTGGGGATCAGGTTTCTCGGAAGGAATGTCTTTCGCGAGACGAAACCGCTTGAACTCGGCCGTGGTGTGTCGAAACTTGGCCAATCCGACGCGCCCGGAGGAATATTGAGAATCGGCCGAGGTAAAGATCAGCTCATCGTTGCAGTAACAGGAGATTCGGTCTGCCTCGACCCGGACCTTGAGCCGGTTCCAATCGTTTGGTTTCAGCGCCGAAGACCGGGTTTCCTCGAGGACATTCCAGGAGTAGACAGACGGCCCGTCGAAGCGGCTGAACCGGAGCTGCCCACTGCTGGGGTAGAAGCCATAGTGTTTCTCCTCCCCGTCGGAATGGAACACAAGGCCAGCGGCTCCGTCGTCCTCGTTGATCAAAACATCAACAGCCAACTCATAGGGGACCTGAGGAACATCCTGCCGCGACAGGCAAAGTGATCGTCCGCCAAAGCCGGGGGCTTGTCCATCGACGAGAATGCGGCCCGACCGCTGATGCCAGTGGACATCACTCGTTACTTCCCAAAGACGTGGATTCAGCGTCCCGATCGTCAGCCACCGCGACATCGGGATCGGATGGGGGGCCTCCAGCATCTGAAGTAATGTTCCTGCCCGAACGGCATAGCCCAAATTCTCCGTCTGCTGAGATTTGAGAGTCAGCAGGCCATGCACCTGGCCCTGCATGTCGAGCAACGGCCCCCCGCTGTTTCCCCGTTCAATCGGGATCGCCAATTGGATCAGCGACATGCCATCGTCTAATTCTCGGAAACCGGACACAATCCCTGCTACGACGCTATGTTCCAGCCCCCGAGGATTCCCCAGCGCAAACACGGGCTGTCCCTGTTGTAACGGCTCTCCCTCCGCAATCGTCAGGTGCGGAAACGTTTCCCCCGAGATTTTCAGCAGGGCGAGATCCTGCGTCTTGTCGGTCGCGATGATCTGTTCCACCGGATGACTGCTCCCATCTCGCAGGCGAACGGAAATCGGCCGGCCTTCGCCGATGACGTGCAGGTTGGTAGCGATGAGTCCGTCGGCTCGGATCAGAAACCCACTGCCAAGTCCGAGACGCTGACCATCTCGTCCTTCGAAGGTGACGACAACCACCGACTCTTGAGCCTGTTCGACAAGCCTGGTGAACTCTTTCGTGGTCAGCCCCGCCAGTTGGGTGGGAACCTCCATCGGGTTCGCGGGAGAGAGCTGCTCGTCCTGCGCGAAAGCATGAGAAACCACAACGGTGAATGCCAAACAACAAGCCAGAGTTCGCATGTCTTCCCAATCCAGTCCTACGGAGAAGCGGGCCACCATCGGATTTTACGACGACTGCGTCCCGTAGGACAGACTAATGAGGTCGGACACGAACAGCCACGTTGGAGTTCCCAAAACGGAATCAAGGGGCCTTGGAATGGGAGCTGGGCAGGACTCTGGTGAGCAGGCAGTCACCTGCGAATTTCTCAACTCTCTGTCCTCCGCTGT
>JAGQQQ010000398.1 GCA_020426125.1 Planctomycetaceae bacterium | reverse complement strand
CTCGATGCGATGGACAACATCAGCAAGGAACCGGACTTCAAGAAGTGCGCCATCAAGGTGGAGAAAGTGTGATGCCTTTTCGTCCCCTTCTCTCCGGTTGGGCTCCAACGCTCTCGATCTCGCTGATCTTGCTCGCGGTTTTGGTTTTTCTTCCTGGCTGCGGTCGCCAGAAGCCGGAGTCCATTCCCACGACTCCTCGAACAACCGCGCAGCGAGCCGTTCGCCGGGCCTACGATGGGGCTCCCCCTGTCATCCCCCACAAGCCAATGAACGCTGACTGCGTGACATGCCATACGGAGACCGGACAACAGGTTCCCGAACGCGGGTTCGCCGCCGCCAACCCCCACGTTCATTCCTCCCAGGCGGGCGCGCTGAGCAATTGTCGTCAATGCCATTTGTTTCAGAACTCCGCGAGAGTCTTTGTCGAGAACTCGTTCGTCGGCATTCCGCAGTCGTTCACCCCTGGGAACCGCGCTTATCCCGGGGCGCCGCCAATGGTCCCTCATCGGAAGTTGATGCGAGAAAATTGCCTCGCCTGTCATTCCGGTCCCTCCGCTCGTCCGGAAATTCGCTGCTCCCACACAACTCGAACGAATTGTGTCCAATGCCACTTGTTCCAAACAACTGATGATCGTTCTTTTGTCGTCCGTGAGCCGGAGTAGAGTTGCTCGAAATCTGTGGCGGAGCCCACACTGAGAAACTTGATCGAAACCGGCGTTGAACAGTGAGAACGAGCAGTCCGTTCTTCAGGCAAGAACCCTGTTCCTTCGGCAATTGATCCAAAAGAAAGATGGCGGTGACCGGAATCCGGCCGAGGGGCCGTTCCCTATGCTGCCGCGACCGAAGCGGCATTTCTCCGAATGTTTCCCCGTTACCGCCGGCGCCCGGCCACTCGATAGGGGACGGCGGGAAGATAGCCGAAATCGGTTCTCCGGGGGGGTGGGTTGAGGTTGGCTTCCGTCGGTTCGACGGGAGTTTCCTGAAATGCGCGGAACAGGAGGTTGCCGCGCTGTCCTGGTTCTGCGTTTTCGGTGGTGGTCAGCCGAATCGCGATTTGCCGGTTGCGTCCGACGACCATTTCCGCAGTGATTTCCTTAGGGGAGTCCAACGTCACTTTGAGCTGTTCCGGGTTCGCATTATCTGCGAGTCGAATCGGAACGAAGACATCCTTGCCGCGAACGAGTTCGATCACTGATGACGTTGAAGCAATTTCAAAGGGGGCCTTGCCGCGTGGTACGCCGTTGACAATCACCGTCCAATTCTCAACGGGAACCAAATGGTGCCAGATGAACGCCTGCATCATGTTCTCGGAAGGGACTGCCTCATGATTTAACCAAACTCGGTCTCCGGAGCCCCGTCGTCCGCGTGCCACCATCTTTAAGAGGACCGGTTCCTCCGGGGCCTGATCGGGAATCTGGAGAGTGAGGTCGACATGGTCCGCGTTGCCTGGGACGGTCTCTCCCGAAAGAGCAAAGCCTTCCGGAGGATCAACCAACGCGAGTTCGATATCCGCGTCGTAGTTGTCCCGACGCAGAGCATGGACTGTGATCGGTGTGATCGATCCGGCTCGGGCGATGATACTCCCGGGGGTGACGCGGATCTCATAATCTGGCTCGGGGGATCTTAGGCTCAGGAGATAGGCGAAGTCGCGTCCTCCGTTTCCCTGGGTATCGGAGATGTGCAGGTAGGCGCCGGCCGAAGGAACGACGGTCTCCAAAATCGAGTCTGCGTGATGCGTCTGCAAGCCCAGCGACTTATCTTCATGGTCATCATTGGAGGCGATGACCTTCCCCTCTTTGTCGATTAGCAGCAGCATCGAGTCCAAGGGAGAACCGAGCCGACGGGCGTGAACCTCGGCGACCAGCCGGCCGCTCCGGCCGATGAAATACACATCCTGATCTCCTGGCTCGTCGATCCGTCCATGGAGATTGTTTCGGATTGCGACCTCCTGTGCCTCTTGCTCGGTGTTATTCGGTTCCTGGTCGAAGACGTCCGCCATCAGGTCCACCTGCAACGGCAGCCGAGTCGTCTGTGTTGGATCTTGAGCCAATGCGAACCATTCGACGGACCGGTGCCGGTCGCACGCGGGCAGCTTGACGTCCTGTGTTGTCGACTCCAGGTTCCATCCGGTGAGTTCGACGTTGACTTGGGAACCGCATCGGGCTCCAAGCGGAAAGTAACTCGTCACGTACGGGAATTCGCCGACGCGGATGCGGTAGACAAAGTCTTCCCGTCCGCGATAGAGCGAATCGTGAATCTGGATGGTGTACCGGCCATCGCGTGGAATCTCAAAATAGGCCACCGGATCCTGGCGGTAGTAAAACGAATCCGCATGGGACAAATCTCGCCCTTGTTCATCCAGCAACGTCAGGGAGGCTTGAAACCATCCGGGGACGGCATCAGCCAGATAGGGAATCACATCCCGCGCCGCGACCTCGACCACGATCCCCTGCCCCTGCTCGGCGTCAAACGAAAACCGATCAACATCGCCGGGCATGATCTGCCCATTCACGATCACTGGCATCTGGTTGATGACATAACAGGGATCGGTATCGTTCGGTTCCGACTCTCGGACTTCCGGCAAGGTGCCAATGTGGAACCAGATCGGATTTGACATGGCTGTTTCAGTCACGAGCCGCAGCTCCCGTTTTCCCGGCTCGGCATCCGGGGCGACGATCATCCGAAGGGTCAATTCTTCCTCCAGTTGTTCGTTGGGCTGGCGCTTGATGTCCCGTTCCCGTTCCAGATAGATCTCCATCTCCCGCTTCTGTTCGTCGGTCACCCGCGCGAGCAATTCCACTTCCGCGACGCTGGGGTTCGTTTTGCCCTTTTCGATGAGTTCCTCGCGTGCGTCTTGAATCCGCATGCGAATCGCGTTGTACTCGCCCCGTGTCATGGGGCGATACCAGTCCATGACCTCGATCTCGACTCCCTGGCCGGAGATGTAGGCGGAGGTCACATCTTTCAGATGCTGTCCCCCCAAGGTCAGTTCGAGGATGGAATCGGTTTGGCATCCGGCGGGATACGCATAGGCCAGATGGGGATCTTGCGCCCACCCGTTGGATTCCGTTCCGACCAGAAAGGTCATCAGCCAGCAGGCGAGGCTTGCTGTGTTCCGCATGGATGTATTCCGCATGGATCGCTCCAACCAATGTGCGGGGGAATTCGACTCGTGTTATTCAGGGCGTTCAAAGGATCTCAGTGACGCGGCCCCCGGTCGGACCTTCGTCCGTGCCTGGGGTCGCCCGCACAAAATCTCCGCGAGGATGCGGCAGACTCGCCTCGGGATCAATCCCCACTAACTGATAGATCGTCCCAATGAGATCTCCGGGATAGACGGGGCGGTCCTTGACATTTTCGGCCCGTGCGGTGGACTCTCCGAGTGTCCTTCCCCCTTGGAAGCCGCCGCCGGCGACGAGACTGGAAAAGACCGAACCAAAGTGATGGCGACCCCCGTTCCAAGGGGATTCCGAGGCGACTTTCGGAGTCCGCCCGAATTCCCCAATGCACCAGACAATCGTGTTTTCGAGCAATCCTCGTTCTGCGAGATCGGTCAACAGGGTGGCGATGCCGGCATCAAGTATCGGTAGTTTTCTCCGCATCGACTGGAAGTGGTTTTTGTGCGTGTCCCAGCCTCCTTCGTTGATCGTGACAAACCGAGTTCCGTTTTCGATCAGCCGCCGGGCTGCCAGACAGGACTGGCCGAACTTATTGCGACCGTATCGTTGACGGAGTTCCGTTTCTTCGGCGGAAAGATTGAAGACTTGGCCCGCCTCCCCGAGCATCAAGTCGTATGCGTGGTCTCTCGACTGGGCGGCGATGGCGAGTTCCGTATCATCGCGGCTGGCATTCCCCAATGTGTTCAACTGTTGCAACAGCTGTCGACGTTGGAGTTGGTCTGCATCAGATAATCCGGGGGCGACAATTCCTTCCACAGCGAAGCGAGCCGCGTTCGGATCGCCGCCGGTCGCAAATGGCTTGTAGCGAACACCGAGAAAACCGGCTTCCGAAAACCGTCCCTGCGGACTCGTGAGAACCACATAGGGGGGAATTAGATTGTCCTGTCGAGATTCGTCGGACGCGGGCACCCCCTTAAAGGCATTGACGACGGCCCCGACGGCGGGATAGACAATTCGGCCCGGCATGCGTCCGGTCTGAGTCAGATAGGAGGCCGTTTCATGCCCATTCTGGCCGTGGGTCATGCTGCGGATCAGACAGTATTTGTCGGCCACCTTGGCCAGTTCGGGCATCAGTTCTCCGACATGAATCCCGGCTACATTCGTCGCGCACGTTCCCCGGAGGGGACCCGTGTAATCGGCACCCGCTTCCGGTTTGGGATCGAACGTATCGATATGCGTGGGGCCTCCCCCAAGCCAGATCTGAATGACCGCCTTCGCTTTCGCCTCAGGGGGGGGCGTGGCAGGCGATCCAGCTTGGTCATTCGCATTCTCGGTTGCCCGGGAAGAGTCAACGGGATCCTGGGCCGCCAGCATTCGTGAGGCGAGCATCGCCCCAGCCATGTTGAACGCCCCCCAAGTCAGCGCTTGGCGACGGGAGAACTCGCCGAGCTGCACAATTCGTGTCTGGTGAGCCATCGCGGACTCCTCTGGGTTAATGGCGATACAAAAACTCATCACTGTTGATCAGCGCCCAGGCAACATCTTTGGCGCTTTCGACGTTCGAACACATCCCCACCACGGCGTTGCGTTCTTCTTCCGTCGGCCTGCGGGAAAGGATGGCCAGGAACAAAGAGTCGGTGGAAGTGGTCAGCGACTCCCAGGCCCCTGCCAGAATCTTGGCGATCCCTGGGCCGTTTTTCAGTTTGTTCCGGATGTGATTGGAGTTCAGCAGGTGCAGGGACTGGGCCGCCGAGAGACGGTTGTTGCGATCCTCCTCAAGTCCAGTGTCCCGTGTCGGACGTCCAAACATTTCCAAGAAGGAACTTGTGATGCTGCCATCTGGCAGGGCGACCGCCCGTGTTCCTTCGGGAAGGAACGTAAACGGCTCCGGAATAATGCTGGAATAGGTTTCGGGGACTTGCGTGATCTGGCAGATTGCGTCGATCAGGACTTCGGCATCGAGTCGCCTGATCGGGTAGTAGGCGAACAGTTCCCCGGCCTGTGGATCGTCGCTTTGGGGAATACAGGAAAGTTGATAGGCCCGGGAATTGAGAATTCTCCGATAGAGTCCCTTCACATCGTATCCCGATTGAATGAATTCCTTGGCCAGATAGTCCAGCAACTCCGGATGAGACGGAGGATTGTGCGGCCCCATGTCATCGACGGGATTGACAATGCCCCGGCCTAATAGCCAGTAACAGACGCGATTTACGAACGCCTTGGCAATGGCGGGGTTCTCCGGTTCAAGCAGCCAGTCCGCGAACACTGTTCGAGGATCTTGACCGGGGGGAATCTCCACAGACGTCCGATCAGGAAGGACTCCTTCCAACTTCGACTCCCGATTCATCAGGGATTGGCGCTGGTCAAAGTAGACGATCTCCTCTTTCCATTCCCCTGTTGGCTTAAACCCCAATTGTGAGAAGAACTGCGCCATGCCGTCGACCCGTTCCTCGGGCCAACCATCGGTTCGTTCACATAGGAACGAGAGCGCCACGGCCTGGACGAAGCCCTGCGGAGTCCGGCTTTGAACCGCCCGATAAAAATTGACCTGTGGCGTCCGGAAATTGCTCCCCGAGGAAGTCAGCAACTCACGGACAAACTGGTCATAGGGGAGGTTCTCATGGAGAGTTGTTCGGATCCAACGGTGATAGGCCTGAGCGGCATTCGGCCAAAGCTTGATCGGGAACTCCGCCTTGATCCTGAAAATGTCCGACCACTTCATCGCGAGGTAGTCCGCGTACTCGGGACGGGACAGCGCCTCCTCGATGAGTGTTTGTCGCTTCGCGGGGTTTTTCGAATCGAGAAATTCCCGAGCTTCATCCGCCGTCGGGAGACAGCCGAGAACATCAATGAAGATGCGTCGGAGAAAGACTGCGTCCGAACAGGGATCCGCCGGTTCGATCTTGTGTTCCTTGAGCTTCGCGAAGATCAATTCATCCATGCGGCTCAGCGGCACTTGAGAACTCGGAGCCACAAACGGGGTCCGATCCCGGGGGGTGGACAGGTCATAGGTTTTCAGCCGAATCACGGGAACCGGCTCTCGAGCCGACTTGACCACGATCACTTCGCGTGCGGGTTGGGCTGGAGACGCCGGGGCCTGGGAACTTTTCTGATTGTTCCAGAGAACCCACAGACATGTGGCGGCGAAGAGTGCCGTGAGAAACAAAACTCCCAGGCTGAATTCCAGTTCCTGCCGGCGAAACGATTTTCGCTTTCGGGACAATGGGACGTCAGTGCGAATTTCCGGGAAATCCAAGTGTTGGCCAGCCATGATCAGTTTCCATCAAACTGGGGCCAGTGTCCGTTCTTCCGGGATCAATGAAGTTGGGAGAATGCGACTCCTTCGATTTCCACCAGGAGGTTCGAACGGCACACGTCTGCCTGAGCGTAAACCGCGGGCATGGAACCAAATCGCTTTTCACAAATCGCTCGGCAGGTCTCCAGATCGTCCGGGTGTTTGACATACACGCGGATCTTAGCCAGGTCCGTTAAACGGGCTCCACCCCTGGGAAGACCATGTGCGGCGAAATTCTCAGCACCAATCAGGTTCTCAATATTGTCTATCGTTTGTTCAGTCTGTTTCTCGACGTCCCCCAGATGGACCGATTCCGACTGGAGTATGCTGGCGGTTCCCGATACCCAGGTGGTGATGTAATCTCCAATTACCACGGCCATCGCTCGGGAAAATTTGGGACTCTTGGCAGAGAACGTCTTCGCGTAGTTGAAGGCGGATGTTTGCTGGGGATTCTCCAAGGGAAGCAGCCGCACATCATCGCGATCGGTCCGTAGCGCCATGCAACTTAATACAAGGCCACGGCCAAGCGTCCCAATCCCAGTACTAGCCGGGTAAAACATCCGGCCGTCGCGACAAACCGCCATGTGTCCCAATGACTCTTGCTCGTGAAAGAAATCGGCCCGGGCACGATTCAGTTCGCGATACCGTTCGACTTCCCCCTGAAGCGCCGTAATCCCCCCCTGATAAATCCAAGCCCGGACCACATCTCGAAACGTCATCCCTGATAGTTCCAGCTGCTCTTCCAGCCGTTCGAACGTCTTCTGGGACTGCGAGTACGCATCGCCCGTTTCCCCTCCAGTTTTGATTCCGGACAGATACACCCAGTGTAGCTGGTCGTAGTCAATCTCAACGACGTTGGGACGGGCAAACCGGGTGTTGACACCATCTCCCCCAATTCCCCAAGCTTCGATGGCCAACGCCTCGCCGCCACAAGGGGGCTGAACCACATAATTGGTCGCGGGCATCTTGTCGCGATAGTAGGCACGAAAAAGGTGGTCAACGGGCTCAATCTCTTCGGCGCTTCGCACGAATACCGTTTGTGACGTCACGGACATCGAAACGGGTTGCCTCCGGAGGATTTCTCGAATGGTTGAGATCACTTCCCAAGCCTGATCAATCACATCTCCCTTCGCTTGGGGAGTGATCATGATCGCGATGCGATAAACGTTGCCTAGCTGAATGGTGGTGTGCGACTCATCACACAAGAGATCGGAATGAACCCCCTGCGCCTCCTCATGCCGACACAACGCCTCGTCCGCAGGCGTTCCATCATTTGAAGAGAAGGGGGATTTCTCACCTGATGTGGACCTCATTGGTGATTTCCTTCACATTTTTGTGCGGCGCGGTGTGTGCGGTGCAGCGACGCCTCGAATCAAACACAACTGATGGTTTCGCAGGCCCATGGTGGATTGTCAACGCCGCTTCAAATTCGAGAATGCGATTTATCACTTTTACCAAGAGACCGGAACGACTTGCCGCCTTGGATGTTGGAGTTCTTCGCAGAATTTCGCTGGTATGATGGACAACGTTGGCTTTTGGCTCGGGATCAGCACACCGGTAAGCCGGCCCTTTCCTGCCTCACTCTCGATCACCTCAGCTTGTGTGAAGTGCAATCAGACGGCGAGGCGAACGGGGCTGCTCTCCAGCGTTTCCAAGGGAAATCTGTGTCCTTCTGGGCCGTTACATTGCTTTGGTGTCGCGAAACGTCCCAACCTCATTGCGATGTCCTCTCCTCAATCAAGCGACGACCGGTTGACACGTTCTGTGAAATCACTCGCGAAAAGATGGGAAGAACCCTTTTTCGTTTGGCCAACAGTGTCGCCCGGGGAGGCGGGAATTCTGTTGATGGGGATATTCGTTTTGATCGTGAAAACTCTTGTGCCACGGGACGTTTAAGTGAAGTCGATCGACATCCCGTCCTGGATTGGATAGAATTCTTATCGAACTGTGTTTATGGTTGTGTTCTGGCAGGAATTGTGTCCAATTTCAGTTGGGTTAACGACGCAAATGGCGGTTAACACCACAATCGCAGAGCAGTTCGGGCATGCCATCACCCGTTGCGATTACCTAGCTGCGCACTCCCTTCTAAGCGAGAGAGCACAGATAATCCATTCCCCCGAGAGGATCAAGCAGTCGGTAGAGAAGATGATAGCCGCCGGAGATGGTCCGATCACCGACGCTGAGTTGGTCACCGAATGTATTCTGGAAGATTGGCCCGCAAGGCAAGAGGGTGATGTTGGGTATGTTTATGTGGCTCTTGTAGGAGACGGCTTCTGCGAGGCCGTCGCTGTTACCCTCGTACGAGAGGCCGATGCGATTCGCATTCGCCAGCTTGAGTGGGGGCGACCATGATCGACGAGCCCAACCAGTCGCTGCACAGGAACCTTCTCCCCTCGCTTCCGATGCGGATGTCCCGAACGACCGAACTCTGGATTCGCTGCCAGCACCTCATTCCAGCGGCGGTCGGTAAGCTTGGGCGTTCTATAAAAAAGACCACAATGAAGAAGACAACTCACATCATTATCACAAGCCTGATATTATTTCTCTGTAGCTGCGGAGGCTCAGGGAAGACGCCAAACTCCGACTTTGAGGGACGCTTGCAGGCAGCACTTGCGGTGGACGAAACCGGACAACGCGACGAAGCGTTGAAGATTGTCGCTACTGACTCCGCGAATGCTGGCAATGGAACCGTGTGTCTGGAGGCGGTTTCGAAGGTCACTTCACCGTATCGACGCGACGACCTTGCGGAAGACTGCGCTATCCGATTGGTGAAGGCTGGTGAATCGACATCCGCTACTGAGGTTGCCAATCTAATAAACGACGCTGGGCGCCGCAGTGAAGTCAATAAGAAGATCGCCACCAACAATTAGTGGCAAAACGCTAGGAATCGCACAAAGCGGTGGAGGCAATCGCTGTTCCGCTGCGCAGTTGAACGATGGCAGCCACGTCGGTCAAGCTGTTTCTGACAATGATTGCTAATGGACGTCGCGGAGCCCTGCCCAGGGTTTCATGTCTCAAGTTTTGCAACTGGCGATCAGATTCGCAGCCCGTTGGCCGGTCTGGGGCCTTCTTTCCGCCAAACCAGGCGGCTAAACCCTTCGATCCAGAATCGATTGCAAGCGGCTCTTGGTGTTCTCCCAATCAGATGGAGTAAAGACAACGTTCAACGGACTGCGTCGCATCTCGATTAACAAGCTTCTCAAATATGTTGGAACGTTTTCCCAAGGGAGATCCGAAAGACCAATGACGGAGCAGATCAAGGCGTCGTTCGAGATGAATTCGTCCCGTTCCTCCAGGATTGTTCGAAGCCAAGACGTCACCGATTCTTCATCTATGACGCGCTCGGAGGCCAGATGAGAGAGCGCCTTCAGTCGCAAGTGTTGCAAGATCGGGTACTCCGTTCCATAGTGATCAGCGACCGGGACGAACTCCAGGATCCTCTCCAAATTATGAAAGCCGCTCAAAGAGACGTCTTCAATCGCTGGGATTAAGATTTCGAGCAGTTTCACGGTGAGTTGATCGATCGCCATGATGTCGTGCCGATGAGAGGCAGGAAGCTGCCCGGATTTCACGAGCAGGTAGTAGTCGCCCATGTTATCGAACCGATTCGCCATTGCGGACATCAGGATTGCAAGGACCGTGTCCCACGACTCGGAAGCACTCATTTTCTCTCGATTCCGACGAAGCCACTTGGCGCGAGGTCGCTGACCAGATGCGATTTGCGGTTGCTGGTTTCGAATCGAGGACAGTTCTTCCCAGAGACGTTGCCATTCTTCGCCGGAGGGTTGTTTCTGTGGAATCCCGAGAGTGACCTCCGGGGACTCAAGTTGGCACGATTCAATCTGCTCGTGCAGCCATTTCCAGGAGGCATTCTGAAATGTGAGCGATGACGGGTCGTCGGCTCGTTCAGCCGGGCAGTCGCCAACAAAGAGAATGAGGCTTTGGCCGCGAACCATGGGGCGGGAGCCCCATGGAACTTTCTCCAGCAACTTGTCATACGTGTCCAGCATTCGTTCCGAGGTCGAAAAGCGTAATTCGATTCGGACGATTTCAGGGGTGATCTGCTGGGGATGGTCACGCCGAAACTCGGAAACATCTCGCTCAATTGTTGCCAACCAGGAGTTGGCACTGATCTCCAACTCGTTGACGAGAGACTGTTGATTGGCGCGGCCGAGAGATCGAAGCTTCTCCAAACGTTGTTGGCGCCTTTTCTCGATATTGACCAGTTCTTGATTCCACCATTCCTGGCGTTCCGGGAGATCCTTTGGTGATCGGGCCGAAGGTGGACCAATGACCGTTTTTTGATCCACGTCCACATAAGCCGTCCACGAACATCGGCATGGGACATGATCCCAGGGTTGCAAGAACGCGGAATCCAGAAACGACAGTTCGAACCGAACTCGTTGCAGTGCCATTCGAACGGGATCCGGGAAACGGTCCACGGTGATCGGCTTCAAAGGTGCGGTCGTTCGGTAATAGGGGCCGTAGATCCCGTCCTCTGGATCACAATCGGAATATCGGAAGACGCCGGGAAGGCCGTACTCCTCATCCTCCTCGGTAAGCCCATTGACACACGCGAGGCATTCACCCGTCCGCAGGAGTCGCAGAATTTCCGCCGTTGCGATGCGGTCGATTACGACAAGAAATGGGGGAGGATCGGGCCGTTGCGGTGAGAGCGAAGCAACACCCGAATCGATCAGGTGTTGAACAGGCTCAAGCCGTTTGACGATCAGCAACACGTCACTCAGAAACTCGAGCCGAATCTCCTGGACCGGAAGAGACTCCCAGCGTTGTCCAGAGGCCACGGAGTTTTCTCCCAGTAGTCGGCCGCCGCCATACTCGCTAAAGACGCTGAAAGCTCCGTCGAGATCATACATCACTCCGGGAGTGACGTTGATATCCGAGAGGAGCAGTGAGAAGCGCCCTCCCAGTTCCCAGGCGGCGCCTTCGTAGGCAGAAAGAGCTTCCGATAAAGCAATTGCGTTAAACGCCTCTGGAACAGGCGCGGAACTCCACGGGTTGAAATAGCCGACGTGCCCGTCTTGATCGACCGCAAACCACTCGACATCGCCGCTGTGCGCCGCCGGATAGTCGTCAGGGGGCTGAATGTCGAACCCGCGAGAAATCGCCAGGTCTTTTAGAATCGGGAATGCCTCCTTGTAGAGAATTCGATTGCTGGTCCCACGCTGGGATGGTGGATCCATGACCTGACAGATCTTGTTCGAATGGGAATCGAAGCCCCAGAATCGAACTTCGGGACTGATCGACAGATTTTTGGTTCGATCTTTCAGGATGTCCGTCTCAAGAAAACGGATGTCGTCGAAAACAACAAGTTGAAAGAGGTCTTGGAACTGTCGTGGCAGGTCGGCCACATTGATTGGCTGAAGAGGAACGAATTCGCGGACGTAATGATTGCCTGGCATGAGACTTCCTCCGAAGAGGTAGAACCCCACGAGGGGAAAAACGAATTCCTTGTATTCCTCAAAGCGAAAACATCCAAGACAATCCCCTTCAAGATGCAATTTGAGATAGTCTTCGAGCGAGAGTGTTCGGGGGAACTGGACCCGAAAGTTTGAGTCAGAATAGATCGACTCTCTGAGGGTGAGAGCATCGGCGGACGTCACAATCCACAGATCATCAATTTCTTGGATTCGATATCGTCTGAAATTTCGGAGATACGCTTGGAGTTCTTGTTCCAACAATTTGTCTGGGGGCAATGGGTGCCGTCGCTTGCGTCTGGCTGTTGGGTTTTCAAGGTCTTCAAAAAGCCAAAGATCTCGTTCATGTATATGCGTGAGGGAAGACTGCAGTCGAAGGTTTTGAACAACACGAGAAGGGTTCAGTAGCGCGAGATCCGTCGGCAGAACATCGGTCAGATAGTCCTCTGGGAAGGTGCAATTATCCGAGTGTTTCCCGACTTCAGCGGCCAGAAACTTTTGGACACCCGCTGGCTTTAACATCCAACTTGCGGGGACCCAACCATTTTCCTCCGTTTCAAAGGCACCGATGTGACCATCGGCATCAACGGCGAACCAGGTTGTGTCCATGCTATGGGCCGCCGGGAAGTCTTCGGGAGGGACAATGTCCGAACTTCGCGATTCTGCCAATCGCATCAGGAAGGGAAATGCCTCTCGGTACCGCCTGAACACGTCCAGGCGTTGTGCTCGCGATTGTTGTGGATAGATCATCGGCTGGACGAGATTTTCAGATTCGTTGTACCTCCAGAAACGCCGTCGATACCAACTGGATGACACATCGTCCGGGCGGTCGCTGAGCGATTCTGTCTGCGCAAATGTCAGGTCAAGGAACTCGACATTGCGGAGGACGGATTGAATGCCATCTGGGAGTTCCTGAATCCTTAAGGGTGTCAAGGGCGCTAAGATTCGGACAAAATTCTCCTTCCCGAAGCTTGGGTCAGAGCCGTAAACGTAGAGGCCGATATCGGAGTGCGGATAGCTCGGTCCATAGCGAGATTCGGAACAGC
>JAGQQQ010000397.1:1923-2261 GCA_020426125.1 Planctomycetaceae bacterium | reverse complement strand
CCACAGAGGAAATGTGGAGTATCCGCTCCGCGATATGCTGAGAGATGGAGAAAAACTGCATCAAAAACCGAGTCATCACGTCTGCGGACGCCCTCTGGAGATTCTGCACAGGCATCCGAAAATAGTAAAATCGCGAGGATTGATGCACATTGAATCGAACGTACCAGAGTCAAAAGAAATAAACAAAAAGCAGCTACAATCATCTGTGCGCAACTGGTAACGGTAAGTATTGACTGTGAAATCCAGCTACCGATCAAACGGTTATCACGATTGATAATATTGTTTGACTGCATTGAAACACCTTTTCTACATTGCCGGGTGCCATGCTTGTCTCGCGA
>JAGQQQ010000397.1:0-1913 GCA_020426125.1 Planctomycetaceae bacterium | reverse complement strand
CAAGCATGCCGAATGTTTCATCCGCTTGCCCACGCTGCTGGCGCGACGTGGGCATAGCACCCTCATATCTTCCCACAATCCTCGTGGCAATGCCACCCCGCCGCCGCTGGCCAGCGGTGCTTGCATGCGATGTTCCGGCTGGGCATCCACTCTTCGCCATGCTCCTGTTGCCAGGCGGTCAATGTCTTCAGAACAAGTTGGCACTTCTGCTCGAACTCACTTTCGTGAAACCGCTGACCGAGCATGAAGATCGTGCGTCGGACCGTGTGTTCGATGAATGCACTCGCCCAGGTCACAGCGGGAAGCGAGTCGGGTTCGCTGAGCGGACCATTCACTCCGCTCATTTCTGACTCACTGAAATCGAAGGATCCTTTTGCAGGCTGGGTTATCCGGCACCGACTCGATCCTCGGGTAGGCCACCTTGCCGAGTCACGGCACTCAAACAAGGGTTAAGTCTGTTTCTTCTGCTCTTCTTCAGACTTCATGAGGAGTCGATCGACGAAATCCGGAGTTAGCCCAGCGGCGAGGCGGGCTTCGCGTTGGAAGACATCTCCGCGAGCTTTCGCGGGGCGAAGGGGCCAGTGCAGGTGTTGTTCGAAGGCGTCCCAGTCGGAGAGTTCTTCCGGTTTGAGTTTTCGGAGCCATTCGATTCCAAAGCGGACATGCTCAATTTCATCCTCATGGATTCGTCGCATGACCGCCGCACTTCGCTCGTCTCCAGCTGCGGAGAAGGCGGCCGCGAGTTCCAGGGAATGGTCGAGATTGGCGCCCTCAAAGACCAAGGGAAGGCCAGCGAGATAGTCGAGGACGCTGGTGAACGCCATCGCCTTCTTCCAGATGTAGCAGTTCACCGGGAGATCCCCAAACGGGATCCCGAGCCGCACGGCACGCTCAATGTGCATGCGCGTGTGCCGTTGCTCATCCAGCATGACATGGGCGACACCCATTCGAAATTCGGCCGGGGCTTCGGGGAAGGCGAGCAGAGTCCAGGCCATCACTTCGAGAGCTTGAAGTTCATGGTTGGCCATAATGTGATGGGCGATCGCTCGTTTGCGTTCGAGCTTCAGTCCCCCCGGCGCCGGCATCGAGGGGGCCGTTTTCCGTTCCGCGAATTGTAAGTTATCAGGCCGTCCCGGAACGTCCACTCGTAACGATGGTCCCGGATTGTCGTCCGTCCACGGAAGTTTCGGCGCCGCGAGTTTCTGTTCCAGATCCGTTGACAGCAGACAACGCTCAGCGAATGTGCGAAGTTCCATTTCCAGATCCAAATAGCCCCGGGCGAATCACCCGGGGCTAAGTTCTTAATGACGGACGAAGGGATTTAGTACGTCGGTTCCCAACCCGGTTCGTATTCCCGTTTCCAGAGAGCCGACGCCTGGTCATCCCCGAGGATGTGGCCGTTTTCCGCGCTGACCTTGAGTGTGTGGCCGGTGCGGTAGGCGATGTTTCCCAAGTGGCAGAGCAACGTGCTCTTATGACCAATCTCGATCTCGGAATTGAGGTTAAGATGCTCGCCACTCCGAATCGCCGCGATGAAGTTCGCGATGTGGTCGGAGTTGTTGTAGCCTCCCTTGCCGGAGTCGATCTCTTTGTCGTTGGTGTCGAAAATTTTGTAGGCGCCGCTGGCGTCAATCTCCATGGCTCCGTTTTCGGCGTAGAAGGTGACAAATCCGGAGGAGTCGCGGTGCTTGTTGCAGCTCAGCCCTTGCCAGGTGGCCTGCTTTCCACCCGGGAAGGTGAATGTTGCCACCTGAGTGTCCGGGGTCTGCTGGTCATCTTCGTAGCGGTAGCGTCCCCCCGAGGAGACGGCTGAAACGGGGTAATCCACTTCCAGCCCCCAGCGGCAAATGTCGAGGGCGTGGATGCCGTTGTTGCCGAGTTCGCCATTCCCCCAGTGCCAGAACCAGTGCCAG
>JAGQQQ010000396.1 GCA_020426125.1 Planctomycetaceae bacterium | reverse complement strand
ATCGTGGCTGGGCCAGGCACGGGGAAGACGCGCACGTTGACCGTGCGGATTGCCCATTTGATTCGAGCCAAAGGGATAGAACCCCGCGCGGTTCTGGCAATCACCTTTACCAACAAAGCGTCCCGTGAGATGTCTGAGCGGGTCGAGGGTCTCGTCCCCGACAGTCGCGTCTGGATCAGCACGTTTCACAAGTTTTGCGCCCGGCTCCTCCGGCAATATGGCGAATGTGTTGGGCTTCAGTCGACGTTCTCGATCATCGACTCTGCTGATCAGAAACAGGCGATTCGGCGTCTTCTCATCGAGTTGGACTACGATCCCGTTCACTACTCTCCCGATCAAATTCGTTCTCGAATCAGCAATGCGAAGAATGACTTGCTGACGCCTGAGCGATATGGCGAGCAGTTTGAAAACACCGTGGCTGACCACATTCAGGCGGTTGTCAATCGCGTCTATCCGGCTTATCAAAAATGGTTGCTGGAATCAAACTCCGTGGACTTCGATGATCTTTTGATGCACACCGCCGTCCTTCTGGGAGAGAACGAAGGACTCCGGTCTGAATTAGGAGATCGATACCGCTACGTCCTGGTCGACGAATACCAGGACACGAATATGGCCCAATATCAGATCGTTGCGGCTATCGCGGCGCGACATCACAACTTGTGTGTCACGGGAGATCCCGACCAGTCGATTTACGGGTGGCGGGGAGCCCGAATCGAGAACATCCTCCGTTTCGAACGGGACTTTCCCAACGTCAGAACCATTCGCCTGGAACAAAACTTTCGCAGCACTCCAGAGATTCTCAGATCCGCGGATTCTCTAATTGTTAACAACACGAGGCGAAAACATAAAGATTTGATCACTGATAAACAGGAAGGCGAACCTGTCCGCCTCCTCCAGTTCGAGAATGAACGAAGTGAAGCAGATGAGGTTGCTCGGCTGATTGAACTTTTGAAAGAGGAAGAAGGCCGCCGATGGGACAATTTTGCGATCATTTACCGGGTGAATTCCCTGTCGCGGCAGTTCGAAACCGCACTAACCCGCCGACAGATTCCTTATCAGGTCACCGCGGGTGTGGCGTTCTACGAAAGGGCCGAGGTCAAGGACCTTCTGGCCTATCTTCGTGTGATCGAGAACCCTGCCGATGAATCGGCCTTCTCCAGGATTGTGAACAAACCCTTGCGAGGACTTGGAAAGACCTCACAGGACCGGTTGCTCGCCTACTCACGCCAGCATCGGCTGACACCGCTGGATGCGGCGGCGACTGCTCAAGACGTTCCCAAGCTCTCGAAAAGGGCCATCGCCGGATTTCAAATGTTTTCCAAGATGATTCAAGAGTTCTCATTGGCTGATGCTGGGTCGGTCGCGGAGTTGTTGAAAAGCGTCATTGACCGGACCGCCTATGCTTCTCCGTGGACTGGAGGCCAATCAGAGGAATCCCTTTCGAAGCTGGCGAATGTCGATGAACTGGTCAACGCAGCGAGGCAATATGATGAGCAGGCTGGGGAGGAGCGGAGCCTGCAAGGTTTTCTCGAACAAACCGCGTTGGTCAGTGATACGGACGCGCTAGAGGAAGACTCGGGACGGGTCTCGCTCTTGACGCTTCACGCCGCCAAGGGGCTTGAGTTTCCCGTGGTGTTTATTGTCGGCGTTGAGGAGAACCTGATTCCCCACCAGCGGTCACTCCGAAGTGAGGACGGCCGGGAAGTCGAGGAGGAGCGTCGACTCCTGTTTGTCGGCATGACTCGGGCGCAGGAACGACTTTATCTCACGTGCACTCAGGTTCGCTCGATGCACGGTAAGACCATGCCCACAATCTCCAGCATGTTCCTTCGTGAGTTGGAATATGAGTTTGTTGACTTAGGACTTCCCTTCCTGAGTGATTCGTCTTCATGGAACGAGAGGATGGACGTCGATGAGGATTTGAACATCGTGTTCGAAGACGCAGACGCAACCTCTTCAATCAAAACCTCTCCGAAACTGATGACCGGAGCCTCGCTCCTCAATGGCGAGGGTGGCTCCATCGAGCTTCCGCGAGGGTATTCGATCGGAGATCAGGTTCGCCACCCGCGTTATGGACGTGGTACCGTGATCGACGTGGGGGGCTTTGGGATGCGGCGAACGGTGACGGTCGTATTTGGGGACGACCGTAAAGAGACATTTGTGGCGAGCAAAGCGCCCCTTCAACCAGTTGGTTGAAGGGCCAGCGTGAATCGGGGAGGGACGAGGAAATCAGGAATCCCCTTTTGACATGAAGGATTTTTCGTTCGGCGGCCATGTTCCAGTTCACAAAATGGGGCCGACCATCGCGACACTGTTCCGCCACAAGCGCTGAGCGACGGACCATTCCTGGATCATTTCCAATGTCACCGGATCCGAGTGAGCAATATATCTCTCTTGGAGTTGTCTGAGTTCACTGGCCAGAGTTTCGTCGAAAAACAGGACATTGTTTTCGTAGTTTAAGTCGAAACTGCGACGATCGAGATTCGCCGACCCGATCAAGGCGATGGAACCGTCGATGGTCAGCGATTTGGTGTGCAGCAGCCCTCCGACATATTCATAAACCTCAACGCCGGACTTGAGGAGTTCCGGGTAGTAACTTTCGCTCGCTGCTGCGACAATCCGGGAATCGTTTCGAGCCGGGAAAACAACTCGTGTTCTCACGCCACGAACCGCTGCGGCGCACAGGGCATTTTGCATCGATTCGTCTGGAACATAATAGGGGGTCGTGATCACGAGTTCCTGTTGAGCGGCATGCATCAGAGAGACAAACATTTCCGGCATGGCAGCATAGCGGAACGTCGGTCCCGTCCCGATGGCCTGGGCGATCGTGGAACCCGATCCGGCTGGTGGCCGCTTCATTAACAGTGCGGACAGGTCCTCGTTGACGGCCGTCATCCAGTCGCATGCGAACAAGAATTGGTTTTGCCAGGCGATTGGACCTTCGAAGCGAATCATCGCATCCACCCAGGGGGCGTATTTCGGTTTGACCCGAAACTCGGCGTCAGCGCAATTCTGGCTACCACAATAGGTGATCCGATGATCGATGACCACGATCTTCCGGTGGTTCCGAAGATCCACTCTCCCGAATAGCATCCGCAAGAACGGATTGCCAATGGCGAGTGCCACGGCCGTGTGGACGCCAGCCAGGCGAAGTTCGTCCCAGTGTCGGGTGTTGATCAGGTCTCGAGAGCCGAGTCCGTCGACCATCACCCGGCAGATGACACCCCGAGCCGAGGCCCGTTTGAGTGCGTCCATGACCTTGGTCCCGTTTTCGTCGACGAGCCAGATATAGAAGAGCAGATGGACAAACTCCGTCGCCGAGTCAATGTCGGCGATGATCGAATTGATCGTCTCATTGGTATCCGACAAGAGTGTTCCCCGGTTCCCAGAGACGATGGGAAACCCGTTCACCGATCCGGCCATTCGGAACAGGTTGGCATATTGATCCGGGATGCCCTCTTCGATGGGATTGGTGGGTGTCGAAGGCAGGGACGTTTGTGAGAGTTTCTCCCGGATCTGTAACGCCCGAAAAACTCGATCCCGGCCGATGTTGGTTTCTCCAAACAGGACGTAGACCAAGACACCGAGTACCGGAACGACGGCGATCACCACGACCCAAGCGATCCGCGAGGCTGGCGTCCGATGGGGTCTTAAGATCGCGCGCATCACGAAGACCAGCTCCAAAAGAGCGATTAACAGAGAGATTCCCGCAGCCATTGACACGGATCCGCCCTTTCGTCAGTTCGTTGCAATTTCCGGAGAACAACCTCGGCAGACGATCGAGGAGGATCGATTTTCTCCAGAACCGTGACAGGACGCACGCCTGAGCTTTGGAGAAGTCTGTCTCTGGATACTGAACCTACGGCTGGCTCGATGAACCGTTCAGGGCTCCCTCAATCTGCGAGATTCGACCGTGGGAATCGAAGGAGACCGTAATCGAATGTTGTTCGCGAGTCGCTGTGAGCGAAGAGTCACAGATCTTGAGTTGGAATTCCTGCGACTGGAGAAAGGATTCCGCCATCAAGTGGTGGTCGACCTCAAAGATCGAAATCACTTCCGTGAGTACGGTGATCGCACGCTCGGCGTGAACCGGATTCGTGACTTCGTTGGGAGCGTCACAGACCAGAAAGAATAATGCCCCCCCGTCGTAGGGACCGCGGTAATAGCAGCAATCCGGGTGAAACCCCGATGCGATCATCGCCAGCGTGTGGCCGTCGACAATATCAAGGGAAAAACTTCGTGTGGTGAACTCCGGGATCCCGTTCCGCTCGCCAATATCGCGGAGTTGCTGGCAGGTCGTGAGAAGTGATTCCGGGAGATTGCTCGCTTCGTTGGCCCAGGCCCAGAGCCAGGAACTGTCTCCGTCGGCTTCCGTTCCAAGAAGTTGCATGGGAAACGAAAGGTCATCGCCAAAGGTGACGCGACCCTCTGAGATATTGACTCCCCAGCTGCGATCTCCCAGAACATCGGCAAAAGCAATTTGCTTTGCGAAGGCTTGCCCAACGTGCTTCGTAAAGAGATTTTGGAGTTCCGGGCTCATGATTGACCTTTCGGTTGGACAAAACATTCAAGAATTGCTCATGCGTTGACGGTAACAGGTCCAAGACTCACGATCTATTGGGGCAACGGGTATTTTTCGAGACACTTGGCCGCGGATTGGTTGTTTCCCAGGGCGGCGTTCGGCACCATGGAATCAGGGGGAGAAGGGGCGGACTCCGTTGACGAATGAACACGGATTCGTCAAAACCCCTCCCCGCCCTCAAGAGGGGAGGGGAGTCAACGTCTCTTGTTTCAGTGCTTTTGAATTGATCAATGTCCATGGACCTGTCCGGCCTGAATCCGTCGCAGCGCGAAGCGGTCGAAACGCTGAATGGGCCAGTGCTGGTGTTGGCAGGGGCCGGGACAGGCAAGACCCGCGTCATCACCTACCGGATGGCCCGTCTCATCCGAGCGGGCGTGCCGGCGGACCGGATTCTGTCGGTGACCTTCACGAACAAAGCCGCAAAGGAGATGCTTGAGCGGACGCAGGGGCTGATCGGGAAGTCGCTCAAGAAGCGACCCTGGATTTCGACGTTTCACTCGCTGTGCGTAAAGATTCTTCGCGAGGACATTACACATCTCGGATATCCAGAACGGTTCACGATTGTGGATCGAGGCGATCAGGAATCGCTTGCTCGGAAGGTTCTTCGCGACATTCGCGTGACGGAAAAGTCGCTTCGTCCGGGAGACCTTCTGTCCCTGATCAGTCGGTGGAAGTCGACGGGTCTGTCCCCGGAGCGCGTCGCCGATGTCGCCCAGGACGACAAAGAATTCCTCGGCAGCATGGGCTATCGTCGATACCAGCAGTCGCTGAAGGCCTCCGGTTCCGTCGATTTTGATGACCTGCTGTTACTGACGGAAAAACTATTCGACGGCTTTCCCGACGTGCTGGCACGCCACCAGGAGCGGTTTTCCCACGTCCAGATTGACGAGTATCAGGATACGAACGGCATCCAATTCCGTCTGATTGAAGCGCTGGTCCGTCCGCATCGAAACCTGTGCGTGGTGGGCGATGATGATCAATCGATTTACGGTTGGCGCGGAGCCGAGGTGAAACACATCCTCGGGTTTGCCCATCAGTTTGAAGGGGCGAAAGTCGTCCGTTTGGAAGAGAACTACCGCTGCACGGACCGAATCATCGACATCGCCAACCGGCTGGTGAAGCACAACCGAGACCGACACAACAAGGTACTCCGGGCTCACAAAGCGGCTAAGGAGGAAGTTCGGTTTGTGGAGTTCCCCGATGAGCAACTCGAAGCGGAAAAGGTCGTCGGAGAAATTCGTTTTCTGCACCAGAAGAAGGGACATCCGCTCAGGGATTTTGCCATTCTCTTTCGCACCAATGAACAGCCCCGACTGTTTGAAACGGAACTTCGGCGGCAGCAGTTGCCGTACGTCCTGATGGGAAGCCAGTCCTTCTATGATCGCAAAGAGATCAAAGATCTCCTTTGCTATCTCAAAGTGATCTGGAGATTGGAAGACGAGCAGTCGCTGCTGCGGATTATCAACACCCCCCCGCGCGGCATCAGCACGTCTGCGACCCAGAAATTACTGGACCGGGCTGTGCGGATCGGTGAACCGATTTGGAAGGTGGTCGATGCCGCCGAAGCAGAAGGAGACATTACCCCCAAGGCGGCCGAGGCTGCTCGTCGGCTCCATTCCCAGTTTCGTCGTTGGCAACGGGAGTTCGACGAACGCCCGACTCAACTTGATCGGCTGGTTCAGTCGTTGCTGGAGGAGATTGACTACGACCGAGAACTTGAACGGCAGTACAAAGAAGAAGAGCAGCAGGTCGCCCGCAAAGCCACGCTTGAGGACTATGTGAATTCCATCGCGGAGTACATTGACCGCACGAGTGAACCGTCACTCCATGATTACCTGACGACCGTGGTTCTGGAGCGACGGGACGAAGGCCCCGACAAAGAGGCGATGGCGAATGCTGATGCCGTGAAGCTGATGACGCTCCACAGTGCGAAAGGCCTGGAGTTTCCGCGCGTCTATATGGTCGGTATGGAAGAAGGTCTGCTCCCGCATAAGCGGACCGTCGAGGGAACCGAAGCCGAGATCGCGGAGGAGCGGCGTCTTGCTTACGTCGGCGTGACCCGGGCACAGGAGTCACTGACGCTCACACGCGCCGCCAGTCGACGAAAGTGGGGCAAACCCCGTCCCAGTCCGGCTTCACGATTCCTGTTTGAAATGCGGGGCTCGGACGACTAACTCGGCGTTGCATTGGATGCGTGTCAGACCGCTTCTGTTTAAGATTGGTTTGCACGGTCCGAATTCCGGGAGTGCGAGTTCCGTCAAGACACGACCTGAGGCAACAATGACGTCCGATCACAGTCCCATCGTAGAGGCCTACAAACGTGATGGAGTCGTCCAAATCCTCCAGTTCTTTTCTGATGAGACGGTCGCGGAGATTCGAGCCGAGTTGGAGCGGTATCTTCGAGATGATTTGTCAACGAAACCCGTGGACGCCAGGACGCTGGAAGCGGACGGAAAAACGATTCGCAATCTCTGGCGATTGGAGCAGCACAACGCCTTCTTCAATGAACTCGCTCGGCGTTCGGAAATGATCGAACTGATCGAGCCGCTCGTGAATGGCGACGTCGTGCTGGCGGGTGTGGAAACATTTCACAAACCGGCTCGCATCGGGAGTGCCGTCCCGCTTCATCAGGACAATTCGTACTTCTGTCGGACTCCTCCGGACATGCTGACGGTCTGGGTTGCCATCGATCCGGTGACGGAAGCAAATGGTCCGGTGACCTATTATCGAGGATCCCACAAACTGGGAATGTTGCCGACGCGACCTTCCGGCGTGAGGGGAAACTCGATTGGTCTCGCGGATGCATCGTCCGTGGAGACCTTGGAGAAGTTTGTCGCCACGCTCTCACCTGGGGATGCGACCATTCATCACTGTCAAACGGTTCATGAGTCGGCTTCAAACAAAACGGACCGTTCCCGCTTGGGACTGTTGTTCGTCTATCGCGGCGCCCATACGAAAACCGATTCCCAGATGAAGTCGGCGTACACGAAAGCCGTCACGGCGACCCCCCCAGCCTGATTCCGACGAATCAACGTCTGGGGGGATGGGAGGCACGCCGTTTCATTTTTTCTTCTTCTGTTTACTGTACTTCCGCTGTGACTTCTGCGACTCCGTGGCATTTTTTGCCTGGTCGGCCGCTTCGCGAAGCCGGTCAAACCAGCTGGGAGCTTTGGGCGCCGGTTCTTCTTTCGGAGCGTTTTTCGATTTTCCGTTTGAAGAGGACGAGGAGGTGTCCCCTTCCCCCATGTCTTCCAGGGCTTCTTCGTGGGTATGGGGATTTCGCTTGAGCAGTGACCGTTCGACAATCCCCCACAGACTGGAGGAGATGAAATAGAGACAAAGTCCCGCTGGAACTCGGTAGAACGCGAAGCCGATGGCGATCGTCACGATGTTCATGATTCGGTACTGCATCTCCTGCTCTTCCGAGGTCGCGGGAGGAACCGTGAGCTTCTGTTGCAGCACGAACAATAAGACGGTCAGAATCGGCAAGAGATTGAGTGATGACCAGCCAAACGGCCAGGGCAACGTGAATCCGAAATCCACGAGTGAATCGGGAGCGGCGAGATTGTCGATCCACAGAAACTTGGCGAGGCGCAAGTCGATTGCGCTGTAAAGCGATCGGTACAAACCAATGAAGATCGGCAACTGGATCAATGCTGGGAGGCAGCCGACCATGGGATGATAGTTGTGCTTCCGCTGAAACTCGCGATACGCGTTGGCAAACGCTTCCGGATTGTCTTTGTGCTTTTCCTGAATCTTCTTCAACTCGGGGGCGAGGATCCGCATTTTCTCGGCCTCGACCGCCTGCTTCTTGGAGATAGGGAACATCGCACCCCGGACGCAGACGGTCAACAGGATGATCGCGAAGGCATACGGCAACCCAATGTTGTGATGGAAGAATTCCAGAATCCAGAGCATCAACTTGGCAACGCCACCAAACCATCCGAAACTCATGATCTCTTCCGCGTCTAGTTGGCGCAGGAGAGCGGGCCGCTTCGGTCCAAAAAAGGTTTTGAACGAGTGCTTCACCTCCTTTCCAGCGGGAATCAGAAGTTCGCGGGATTCCATCGCGAGGGTGAAGTCGCTCCACTCATTTTTTGCTCCTCGTTCCAGCAGAACCGGGCGTGTGACTTCAAAGTACGGATCAGGGTCTCCATCTCCATTGTCATCCTGAAGTTGATTCCCCTGGGGGTAAATCAGGGCAGCAAAGAACTGAACGTTCTCTCCCGCAAACCGCAACGGAGCCCGCCAGTTGTCGACCGGTTTGCCTCCGTCCTCCGTTTTTTCGTGTTGTTTGACGAGCGTGCGGGCGTCCATCGAAATCACGGTGACATCGTCGGGATCGGTTCGATCCTCCAACACGCCGATTTTCGCTTCTCGAAACACGAGGGTATTGTCCCGGTTTTCAAGCGGCATTCCGACGGGACCATAAAGCAGATAATTCGTTGTAACGGACTCCTGCGACAAATTGCGGATCACGAGATCGGTCTCAAGAAGATAGCCGTCGATTGACTTGGACCGCTTCTCGACATCCGCTGAAGGGACGCGATAAGTCTTCAGTATCTCCAAGTCACCTTTTGGGGACGGATAGCGAAACGTCGCTGAGGATTGGTCCTGCGCAACCAATTCCCAGTCAACCTGGGAAAGTGTCACATCAAACGGTTCCAAAGCCTCATTTATGCTGGCAATTTCGGTATCGAAGGTCTGTGGGACGTTCTCATCTTCGCCGACATTCCCGACGACGGGATTTCCCACAACCTTGATTTGATCCGTGCGATCGAGCGTTTTGAATTGGGGGTCGGTGAGTTTGGCCCAATCGATTGCGGCCCCCTCGGACGTGAGTTGAACCTCCAACAGGTAGCCCGCATCGAAGCCCCCTTTGCCAATTGTGATCTCTTTGTGCGCGAACTTTTGGAGTTCGGCAGGTGGAACGGGATCTGCGTTTGGTTCGCCGTCGTCCTTTCGGTCATTGGCATTTTTCTCAACCGAGGCGGCTTTTCCGTTGTCCTGATCCTCGTCATCCAGGCCGGCGACCTCATCGGCGGGTTGTTTGGCCGCTTTGGGTTTGGGAAAGAATTGAGGGAAGAGCAGGGGAGCGACCTGCATCCAGATCAGGAAGAACACCGTCGAGACAACGATGAAAGCAAGTTGGCGGCGTTGGTCCATAAGAGAGCTCGGGCCGGGAAAAACGATGGACGTCAGTGAATTCGTGTAGTGTATGGAACTCTTCGAGAAATTCCGTGCCGCCGCATGGGTTTCCCATGATTTTGCGGAGACGGGAATCGCTCAGGACGTTCACGGTGGAAACGTGTTGCGTCAACACGAGACATTCAGGGGGAGCAAACCGAAACGAGCGAAATGGGTGTGGTTTCTGTCGAGTGTCATCCGAAGGTTGAAGCCTAACCAGACTCCAACGTGGACACCAGTATGGATCGCGATGACCATCTGAGGCGATCTCACACCAGACTAACGGCCATCGCGAAGGCGGTCCCCCAGGAAATTGTCGAGTTCGGGGATCGCGTAGATTTTTGAGATTGTCTTCTCAAAATCGTAGTCCACCCGACGAAAGTGCACGGTCTTATCATCCAGCACCACGTAGGACGAGCGGTTAATCCCATCTCGCGGCTGCCCCACGGACCCGACGTTTACCAAGACCTTCTGATTGCCCAACTCCAATTTGTAATTCAACTCTTCAGGCGACTTGAAATCGTAATCCTCGAAGAATCCCCCGGGGATGTGGGTATGGCCTTGGAAACAGTACCTGTCCACTAGCCCGAAAATTCGCTCCATCTTTCGCTGATTGTAAATGTCTTCGGGGAAGACATATTCATTGAGTGGATTGCGGGCGGAGCCGTGGACAAACAGAAACTCCTGTTCCCGTTTCATCCGGGGAAGTTCTCCAAGAAACTCCCAGCGTTCTTCGTTGCCGCGAGGGTCTCCTGATTCCAGCATGCTTCGGGTCCAGAAGATAGCCCGCTCAGCCCCGGCGTTGAACCCATCCGGATCGAAGAGGGCGGCCTGATCATGGTTCCCGAGAATGGTGACTTGGCAGTTCTCGACAACTAAGTCGATGCATTCCCGAGGGTTAGGGCCGTAGCCGATGATGTCTCCGAGGCAGTAGATCTCGGGAATGTTCTGCGAACGGATGTCAGCGAGCACCGCTTCCAGAGCTTCCAGATTCCCGTGTATATCGCTGATGATCGCACGCAACAGAACGTCTCGCCTCTACCGAAAACTGCCAGGACGGGAATGCCCTGAGAATTTAATGTAATCTCGAAGTGTAGGCGCACACGGGAGAAAGGGTCAAGTTCCGTCAAAAATTCCTGAGTCTCCGCCGATCCTTCCGAGCGACCCACAGAATCTGTCTTGCCACCCCTACTTCACGAACGCAAATCGGGCAACGGTGATCCCTTCCACGACAATCGTTTCCTCGAACATCGCTCGG
>JAGQQQ010000395.1 GCA_020426125.1 Planctomycetaceae bacterium | reverse complement strand
TTGTAGAAGGCCCTGAATTGGCAGAAATCCGCAGGCGTGACGGGAGGTCAGTTGGTCGCCGCGACCGGTTTCGATCAGATTGGATGTTTGAGAATCCATTCGACGGGCATCTGTGTCCGTGAGAAAATGGCTCAGATCAGAGCTGATGACGAAGCATGTTTCCGGACCACCCCAGAGTGCATCCAGCACTTGGGCCACAAATACCGGATCGCACTGCCCAACAATAATCGGGACCACCTGAAAATCGCAGAGCAATGTTTGCAAGAAGGGGAACTGAGTTTCCAGACTATGTTCCCGCTGATAGGCCTGATTCAGAACCTGGACGGAGGGGAGATCCAGGACACGCTCCAAGGCGGAAGTGTCGGCAGGAATCCGACCAAGCGGAGTCTCGAATTCCTCAGCGGAGCAGAGAGCCATTCCGCGGAAACCAAACCGATGGGCGGGGCCGATCACAATCACACGCTGAAGCTTGTTTCGTCCCGATTCGAGATGGGCATAAGCCGACCCGGCGACCGGGGCTGAATACGGATACCCAGCGTGAGGGGAGAAGATCGCCTTGGGAGGCGAAGGGCTGGGGGAAACCCGCTCGCGCGCCTCCGAAAGAGCAAGGTCGACAATTCGCGATAGCGTCCCCGCGTCTTCCGGGTAAAAAAGCCCGGCGACTTCGGCCCGTTTGACTCCCTGAAATCGAGTGGAGATCGACGTGTTCATGCTTTTGGTCCCGTTGTGATGCGTCTGACATCACATCGTATCCGGATCAGCAGACCACGTCGATCGCCGTTTTCGCGTCGCGCCACTCATCACGAAGGAGTTGGCTATTTTCCTTCGTACTCAGCCAGGAATCCGACAAACTCACGGCGATGCTGCTCTTCGTCGCCGAGCGCCGTAATACAGAGATCCTGGGTGACATAGTCGATGCCGTCGCAGAGTTCGATCAGCTTTTTGTATTGAGCAATCGCCCCTTCTTCCGCTTCAATGACACCCTTGATCACGGCGACCACATCGGTGCTCTTGTTGGGGGGTTGCAACGACTTCTGGCTCGGCTTGAACTCCATACTCCCCGGGACGGTCCCCCCAATCGTCTTGATTCGATTTGCCAGCGTTTGGGCGTGTCCCAGTTCTTCTTGAATATCCGCGGCGAGGGACTTCTTGATTTCCTCCGCGCGAACTCCGTCAAGATTGATGGAATTCGAGATGTAATTGGTCACAGTCTCGATTTCCATCCAGTAGGAAACCTTCAATTCTTCAATGATCTTTTCCATTTTTGCGTCAGACATCGGTTTCTCTTTCCAGTCAAAGTGGTTTCGAAAACCTCATTCTATGTGGGAAAGACTGATTGTCTCGCTGAATTTTCTCAACGGAACAATTCCATCGGCGTCATGAGATCAGAAGTCTCCGTTTGAAAGCCTCCGTTGTATGACGCCGAACAAAGCATCACCGGTCGCTTGAAAGAGTCGATTTGGCGCGATGTCCGTCTCGGCGCGACGCAAAACCGATTTCAGATCCGTCCATCAAGGGCTCGGAACGCGAGTGAGGTCGATCTGACGGCTCTTGGTGTCGTGGGGATTCGATGTCGTCGGCACGAACACTGGCGTTTGAGATCGACCGGAGTCCTTATAGACCCGAGGTCTCATGAAAAACGCCAAATCGTCGACGTTCACGATTCCGTCAGTTGTGTCAAGACCGTCTTCCTGTCCGCTCAAACTTTGGATGATCCAGTAAGTGAAGAGTCCATGTCCCGCGTCACCATTGATGGCGAATTTCGAGTCCTCCAGAGATTGTTGGGAAGTGGCGGACGAGGCCATCACAAATCGCTGTGTGGGTTGATTGGCTTCCCGAAGCATCTTTTTTACGGTCTCTGACTCGGGAGCCGAACCGGAATGACAGGCGTCCAATAACCAGACAACCTGGCAGTCCAGCTTGTGGACGATCGAACAAAGTTCGAACCAGCGGAGTCCCTGACCGGGTGAGCCATTTTGGCCTGCGATGGCATTCGGACTTCTGTCTGAGAGTGTTGTCGGCAGAAAATAGAATTCATCGTTGATCGTGATCCCATGTCCCGATATCAGGACGACCAAAAGATCGTCCCGGGCAGATTCTCCGCGCCGCTTCAGCCGGGCCTCAACTTGACTCACGGCTTCCTCGAAATTGGCAAAGTTGACCTCGTCATCGTAAAGGATCTTCGTCATCCCAATTTCAGGATAGACGCGAAGAGTCTGGAAGGTCTCGCCTACGAATCGGTCGAGAACAACCTGCGCATCATCATGAGTAAATTTCAGTTTTCCATAGTTCTGATAATTCTCGCAGGCCATCGCCAGATAGTGAAACTGCCTCACTGGCGGCTTCTCTCTGCCCGCCTCGTCGCCGCGGACTGAGCGAAGAGCCCGCTGCTGCACACTTTCGGTAATCGGTTTGTCACGTTCCCGGATCACAACTTCCAGTGAATTCAGATTGCTCTCATTTGGGGCCGAGGCGGTGACGGTCTGTGACTGGGGATCAAACTGAGTGTCGGGAAGGCGAACTCCATTTGAGAAGGCCTGCACCTCGAAATTCCCCTTCCCGAGATCGCCTTCGATGCGAGCTCGTAGTGGAATCTGCTTCTGTTCCAGCGAGAATTTCTCCGTTTGTTTTGGCGATTCCACGACGACGCGGGGGATTTCTTCAATGGTTGAGACAATCGCTCCAGCAAAGTCCGCATTCGGGGGCGGTTCCACATGGGTCGCTGCCAGCGCGTCGAAGAGGTTCCCTCGTTCGAGCACACTGCGAATCACATCGGGCCGCTCGTAGTCCTTCTGGAAGTTTTCCGCCGGCTCAAACCTGGGAGTCACTCCCCGGCCAAGATTCAGCTGCCAGCCGAACAGTCGTTGTCCCTCCGCATCGGAGGCGTTGTAGTAGCCCTCGGGAGTGTAGGCGATCCATTCATCCCGGGTGTCGACAAACAGTGTGAGGAGCGGTTCCCAACCCACGACGATGGTCACCTTGGGCAACAATTCCCCGTTTCGACTCGCTTCAATCCGCAACTGATCCACGACGGGAGCATTCATCAATTCTCGACGCATCTCGACCGGATCAACGACGTCAATTAACTGATCGTTGCGACTCACGCGGACCACCGTCATTGTGTCCCCGTCCCGAAAGTTGCGCCGAAAGGCGAGACCCGCTTTTAACACGCCCCGGACTCGTAGCGAATTCCCCTCAACAACGAAGTCGCAACCCCACCTCGATGAGCCCGGAGATCTGGCCGGATTCGCGAGCCCTTCCAGTGACCAAATCTTCATCGTCTGGTCCCGTGATGAGGAGACCAGGTAACGTCCATCTGGTGTGACACTCAACGCGGTCACTTCTCCCGTGTGATCGCGAAAATACCGAAGCAGTTGGCCATCGAGAGAATAGAGGAAAATCGAAGATTGTGTGTCCGTCCCCAGCGCGACGGCAGACGGACGACCTCCCGAACCCGGGAGGAAACAGAAAGCCCCTTCTTTTACGAATTTTCCCTGAGTCTTGACGTCAATGGAGATGTTCCCAAACACAAGGCCTTCGGGAGTGATGACGTCGATACTCTGCCGGAGAGCCTGTTCTTCTGAGCCAGGGACAACACGGAGTCGCCACCCTTCGGCGTATGTCGTTTGACCGATCGACGCATGATCGGGCAATGGCACCTCCAATTGCTCAACCTCCGCCGAAGCGGGCGTGAAAATCTTCCGAATCTGGAGGTCCCGCGAATGGCTGAACCCCAAACTCAAGGGATCCCCCGGATTCCCCCGACGCACGACAACATTCGTGATTTCCTTTCCCCGGCCGGACAGCGCGAGAGCCGGCTCCCCTAGTTGTCCCCCATTTCGGAGATCGAACAAAACAACCCGCTGGCTGTCGTCATTGACCGCGAGCCAATGACCGTCATTGCTAAACGCGATCGCGTTGATCAATTCGCCAACCCCGACCTTCGCAAATCCCAAAATCTGCCCAGACTTGAGGTCGATCAGACGGATCTCCGATTCGGTGAAATCCTCTGTGACAAATCGACTCACGCCAACCGCCAGCAATCTGTTTGGCCCCAGCGCGATGGCCGTGACGTCTCGTCCGGTTGACTCACCATGGTACACGGGCACCGGCTCAAACGGCCCGTTTCCGGGGAAAACCCCAACATAGCCATTCAAAGCGGCGACCACGAACTGATCGGCATCCGGAGCCTTGGCAAATCCCACAACCTCTCTCCCCAGAAGCGGCGCTTGAAGAACCTGGGGCGGTTGCCCGGTCACCGGATGAATCGCCAGGTTCCAGAGAGTGTCGTCACCTGCCTGGCGCTGTTGATGCGTGAGAATTCGACGATTGTCCAAAAAAATGAGCCGATGCCGAACGATCTGCGTCGGGAACGATCTTCGCACTTCGACGCCGGTCCAGCCGCCGTCCGCCTGCCGTGTCCAAGCGATGATCCGCCCAGACTGATCCATCGATGCCAACTGTTGGCCATCGGGCGAGAAATCCAGGTCGACGATGGAGCTGAGATGACCGAATCGAACGCCAGGAAACCCTGCCGGAATCGTGGACTCCACCTGATTGGTTCCCAAATCGAAGAGAGTGATATCGCCATCTCCCCGGGCGCTTGAACCCGCGACAGCCAACAAGTCGGCCGTCGGAGACATGGTTAGGCAATTGATCCTTCCTCTGACGCTTCGGGAGATCTCCCATCGCAAAGACTCGAGCGGCGCCGCCACGGGAGGCGCATCGGGTCCATTGAACCCGACGTCCCAGACGTTAACAACTTTGCTGAATCCCCCTTCGTAAATGCGATTCGAATCATGGGAAAACACCAGACTCAACGTCCGGCCGACTGGCCCTTTCAAGTCCATCGCGACTCGTGGGGTGGGGCCCGGCTGGGCTTTGACCGGGTGTGTCCAAACGAACAACGCGAAGACTGCGAAAGCCATATTCCGCAAACAGGCACTGATCAACTTCATGGCGGGCACCCAGGAAGATTTTCGATTGATTTGTCCGACGCCAAGACAAAAATCGCCCGGTGTTCGTCGCCGGGCGATCTTGCTTCGTTCTCGCATTGCTCTTAGTTGGCCTCTTCATCTTCTTGAGGAAGATCATCCGGGTCCGGGTTCCGGTATCGGACCGTGACGATGGAAAAGGGCTCCGTTCCAAAGTTGCGGACAACGTCCCGAATCTCATTGGCACTGACTTTCGCTCCTTCTCCGGTCCCGATGCTCTTCCCGGTCGAGGCGAGTAGCTTTTCAAAGAGAGGTTCCTCCTCCCCTTCCTCCCAGGTGGGATAAAAGCTGACTCCAATCACGCCAATTTTCTGAACGCGTCCCAGTTCCGCGGCCACCGACTGACCTTGTTTGGTCAGCTGAAATGTGGACCATTCGCCTCGGTTCTTGAGCCAGCCTTTGAGTGTGGCCTTCCCCCGAGCGGCGACGACATACTTCCCAATCGCCTTGAAGCTTTCGACTTCGCAAAGTTCGAGGGAATTGATCCCGTCAATCGTGAGTTCGACGGCGACAGGATGATCCGAATTGTTGTGAACGCGGACGCTGTAGTGCTGGCCTTCCCGAAGTTCCGCAAACGGAAATGGGCCCCGCTGGACAATTCCCACTAAGCTGTAATCGGCGTCCGTTGGATCGCTCGTCAAATCGGGAGCCGTTGCCAGAATCTCCACTTCGAAGGGACTCGTATCGCTTGCGGCAATGCGGGTTTCGGATTTTTGAGCAAAGGGAGTTTGAGCCTTCAGGGCGGAGGAAACGGCGCCATCCCGGGCTTCCTGAGCCTTTCGAACCTCCGCAAGGCCGAACGACTGGCTGTCCGCATTCGGAGCGATGGTATTTCGAAGGCCGGTCCGCTCTTCGACCGCCCGCTGAAAGTCAACGGGTCGTCCATTGAGCTCGGCAACGTCCGTCGGATCGTCGATCACAGCTCCTTCTTTTGGGAGTTCCTCAATCTGAGCGGGAGTGCTCCCGTTGAGTGCCAGCTGTTCCTCCAGCAATTCCCGGCCTCCCTTGGTCGCCAGATCAAATGCGAACCGAAAGTCCTTCGCTTCCTGTCCATTGGAATCTTTCAGCGTCACTAAAATTGTGCTGATGGGAGGATCCGCATCGGGAAAATTCTTCACTTCTCCTACGATCTTGAACGGGGGGAATTCGTCGACATCGACGACATTGAGGCTATCAGCTTCGAGAAACTTCGTCAGTTGCAGCGCAATGCCGCGGTCGGTGCTATTGGGCACGTCGATTCCATCGATGGCGACTTGGCGCTGCCCGGCGTCTCGAAGAAAGCGGGCGACTTCGAAGGAAACTGTTTTCAACGCTTCCTGTAACGTTCCTCCAAAACTTTCGCTGGGAAACGAGGACAGGGCGATTCCTGTCACACAGAGGGTGATTCGAAAGATCGTTGTTCTCATGAGGGGAAGAGACATGGGGATTTCCCTTTCGGACTTACTGATGACGCCTTGTTGAGGCGAACGAGGGTCGCTTCAATTCCAAGACAGATGGACATGGCTGATTCGTCTCCATCCTTCCAAAACGCAGATCCGTCACAGAGAATTTGGAGACTCTTTTGAAAACGTCTGGTTCACTCAAACGGAATGGACAACGAAAACACTTGCAGTCTGCACGCGAACGAGCGCGCCTCTCGACCTCGGGGAGGGTATTCCTCCCCATCCCCGCGGGTCACTACGGCTGGCGTTCCGCCAAAGGCTGAATTTGAGCCGGGAGAGCAGGGTCCGGATTGCGATATCGAAAAGTAATTCGGGCGACAGAAGTTTGACAGAAGACTCGCTCGACGGTCTCACTCGGATTTTCAATTTCGGGTCCGGGAATCGTCACCAAATCCTTTGGAGTTCCGAGATTTTTCGCGAACTGCGGGACAGTTTCGCCTTCGATCCACGCGAAAAAGAAAGCGACGGAGACGGTCCCGATTTTTGACGCGGGACCAAGCTGCCGAATGGTCGATTCCTGGCGTTCTTCCGTATCCACGAGAAAGCTCGCCACTTTCAAATTGTCCAAATGAAACCCTTTGACCAGCCCTCGTCCCTTTCGAGGTACGACCCACAGGCCACGTTTGCGAAATTCCTCATTCTGGCTGATCGACAGGGAGTTGATCCCATCAATCTCCAAGGCAACCCCGACGTCGAATTCGGTATCGTTGAAAATCCGAATGGCATACCGGTCCCCCTGTTGGAACGGCGCGAACGCAAGACCTCGTCGGTCTTCCAGCGAAATCGGTTCATACTGCTCATCATATTCGCCAGCCGCATTCGGCCGATCCACCAGGACTTGAATGCGAAATGGACTCCCTTTCGCCGCTTCCAAAAACTCCGCATCATCTGAAAGACTGACTTGGGGGTCATTCAGACTCCCCTGAATCACCTTGTCTTTTTCCGGACGGGAGGTGACCTCCGAAGCATCGAAGGAAGGTGCCGTCAACTGCTCGACATCTTTCGGATCATCCACCAGGACGCTGCCAACCGGAGCCCGAATCGCTGTGTCTCCGCGATTGGATTCGATCGACTGGTTCTCTTCTTCGAATGTCAGACGAACGCGCTTGCGAACTTGCTGCTCCTCCTGATTCGTATCGGAATTCAAGACGCGGACATCGATGGCCACTGCCGTGAATTCCCCATCGGGAAGTTGTGTCAGGCTCCCACGAACCGTGAACTCTGCCTGCAAACCAGTCTCGTCGATCGAGAATCCACGTTCCTGAAGCGATTCTTTCAATCGCGTACTCAGCGAACGACCGGTTCCAACCCGAGGACCATCGAAATCGTCAATTGCAACGATTCGCTGGTCCTTCTCCTCCAGGAATTGCCCGATCGCGGACGCATACTCCTCAACAACAGACTCCACGGTCGCCGCAGTCGCGGGCACACACGTCATCCACACCAAAAGGAACGCAAGAATCAAAGCCGATCGCATCATCATGAATAACTCACCAAGTGTTTAATGGAAATCTTGGCTAAAGAAGTCGTAAGAGCTTTCGAAACTTTGGGGGTCCAGAGGTCCGCCTTGAACAAATCATTCAGACGCACACCCAGCAATCCGCCAATTCCAAAGCAGTGCCCTCCCTGAGACCATCCGTTCTCCACAACTCCATTTCCGCGACGGGACTAATGCTCGAACACCGAGCACCCACGGGAGTGGAACAGGATCTCCCAAAAGTCAACCGGGGATTTCCCGTGCCGACTCATTGAACGAGCCATTATGCCAATTCTTCCGGGCAATTCCAACAAATTTGTTCAGATTTGCATCTTGACGCATTTTGATTCGCATCATTTTCATGCACTTTACGGCCGCACTCGGTGTTTCCCGTCTCGAACAACCGTGGAAAGTCCCTCGAGTTCGATCTGAAATTCCAGCGCCAACACGACTCTTCGCCAAAGACCCAACCCTACTAAACCCCCCGGACGACCAATCCCAAAGATTCTCCCAGACCCCTACGACACTCGCCGCCGCTGAATTCCCCATCAACCGCGAATTGATCCCATCAAGTTAAGACGTAAAGGGGGACGAATTACCCCGATTAGAGATTCACCAAACCTGGAATCCCATCCGATTCCCGTTCCATCAGCGCGCAAACGAACGCGCGAGATGGGTCAGGATTCCGCGTTGTTCCCGGTTTGACAGAATTCAGGGTGATTTCCGTCATCGGCAGGCAGAATTCCCCTTCTATCTTACGGAGTGACTTCGCGAGGAACGCGCCATGCATCAATGCATTCGAAGATCTACGAGCTGGGCCATCGTAATCGGACTTGTCTTTTGTCCGACATTCGCCATGGCGCAATGGAAAAAACCACTAAAACGTCGGCAACAGGTCTGCCCACCACCCGCGCTGCAGGTGTGTCCGCCAGCGCCTGTCCCTGCGGACCTGCCACCGACAACATCGCATCCATCAACTTCGCACCCCTCCGATCTTCCGCAGAACAATCAGGTCCCCCCTCCCCCCATGGAACAAGATAGAGACTCTGCGAACCGAAACCAGGATTCAATAGCGACACAGAATCCGCCGACTCAAGACGTCGATACGCCTCCGCAACCCGAACAGCCTCAAAGCAATGCTCTCAACATCCCGTCGGATGTGTCCCAGACCCAAAGTGCCACGGGAGCCAACGCCGCCCCGGATATGATCGGGGATTTCTTCGGCCTGGGTTCAATCTCTCCGACTGCGTTCGGTCCCGGTTTCGGCAACTTCGGTGGTCAAATCATCGGGGGAGGGGGTGGCAACGTCATTCTTGATCCCGTTAACAACACCATGTTCTTTGTGAACGGCGACACAACTTCAGCAACCGCCGTGAACGGGTCCAGTATTCAATTCATGAGAGGCGATGGGAGTTCCTTAATTCCCGATAGCGCGGGGAACATCGCCGATCTGCGAGCGTTTGACAATGGAGGATCGGGACCAGCCATTTCGAATCCTGATCAGGTCTTCTCCGCGACTCCCACCGGCGAAACGATCGCGACTGTCACAACGCCCAATGGCGTCGTCAACAACGCCGTTGTCTACAACGTCCGCCAGAACCTCGCCGCGGTCGATGCCCCAAACCAAGCCGCATCGCAATTCAACATCGGAACCTTGAAAATCGCGGAAGGGACAAGTCCCATTCCTCGGGACCGGCTGATTTTCAATTTCAGCCATTTCAGCAATGCCTCGGTGATCCCATCGGGGTACGACGTTTCTCGTTTTGCCCCCGGTTTTGAAAAGACATTCTGGGACAAGACGGCGTCGTTCCAAGTGCAGATGCCGTTCGCCGCGACGTTGACAAACGACGTCGCGATCGACCCCAACCAGAACCTCATCGGCGGGACGGAAGTCGTCCCCGGGGACCTGACGATGGTCGTCAAAAAAACCCTCTATCAAAACTGCAACTCGCTGATCAGTGCGGGTCTGCAGTGGACGATTCCCACCTCGGAAGACCGGTCCCTGTCCGTCATCAATCCACTCGATTTGACGGACCGACGGGTCTTCGCCGTCTTGAACTCCGAATCCCCCCACCTGCTGCCATTTGTCGGAGGGGTTTGGAACCGAGATCGCTGGTTCTTCCAGGGAGTCATGCAGTTCGACTTCGAAACCGTTGGCAACAAACTGCGTGTCAACTCCAATCCTTTTGGCATGAATATGGACGGTAGCCCGACCGAGGCGGCACTCATTGGTCGCCTTCAGTCACAGAACTACATTTTCCTCGACGCCAGCGTCGCGTACCAGATCTATCGGGCGAAGTGTCAATGTGGTTGGGGGATCGCATCGATCGCCCCCCTTGCCGAGTTGCACTACAACCGGTCACTGAACAGCGCGGACGGAGTAACGGTCCTGGACAACGGAATCAACGTCGCCACCTTCGGAAACGCTGGATCCGACTTTGAAACGCTCAACGCTGTCGTTGGAACTTCCATCCAAATGAAGAGTGGGGGGTCCTGGTTGATTGGATATGGTACGCCAATCGCCGGGGGAAGCGACCGGGAATTCGATGGCGAACTTCGCGTCTTCTACTCCTACCGTTTCGGCGGACCACGGAACGGCACTCCCGGAAACCTACGAAGCGGGGTTTTCTAAACACCTGTCCACTTTTCTCGGCGATTTCTCGAAGCCACCGGAATGACCATCGTGTCCGGTGGTTTTTTCCATTTCATCCCCGGTTGACAACACCAGCGACTAATCCGGCCATGAAAAGTGGATGTTCCCTACTCTGAAGTTCTGATGATCGCTGTACACGCGGGGGGTGAATGGGCATCGCGCCCAGTCGTTTTTTTCCGACTGCTTTGCGACCAGTCCCGGGTCGGACGTATCATAGGACATTCATCCCCATCTCCTGCCGACTCGGCGACAGGAAGAGGCTTGCCGCGACCCATTGGCACGAATTGAAAGTTGAGTGAAAGTTCAGGAATGAGTGATACCCGCACACTGTTCGATAAAGTCTGGGATTTGCACACCGTCGGCACTCTGCCCTCTGGTCAGACGCAGCTTTTAATCGGACTACACCTGATTCACGAGGTCACCAGCCCGCAGGCCTT
>JAGQQQ010000394.1 GCA_020426125.1 Planctomycetaceae bacterium | reverse complement strand
CACCGATGGAACGCGAGCCAATTGGATCTATGGTCTCTCTAACGATACTCCGGTTGGAAAACGGTTTGCTGGTCTCTTTGCCGGAGGGTTCGGTTCCAGCGTCGCGCAGACCGGATGGCACAATTTTCTCGTGGGAGACTACAACGGCGATGGGAAGTCGGACATTCTCTCTCAAACGGGAACCGGGCAATTCTGGTATTCGATCAGCAATGGAACTCCTATTACCACACCGAATCTTGGCGCCAGCCGTTTGAGCCTGTCCCCGGGGTCCAACTTCCCCTCGGGAGCATTTAGCAATTCCTTCCATGTGGGCGACTTCAACAATGATGGTCTCGATGACGTTGTCACTCGGCTTCCGAATGCCGGTGAGTTTTACGACAGCCATGTCTGGGTCGGATTGACGTCCTTCAACGGGACGCCTCAGATGACGTCCTCCAAATGGACGGAATGGGGCCGCACGATCAACTGGGGCGCCGAGATTGTGGGGGACTTCGATGGGGACGGCCAGGACGATTTGGCTGGGATTGACGTGGGACGGCAACTCGTATTCGTCTCCCTGTCGACTGGCACAGGTTTTACATCAACCATAGGGTTCGGGCCGATCACGGGAGCCAACGCGTTCAACATCCTGGGGACGGCGGCCAGCGGAAGGCTCGATTGAAGCGGCCTGGAATCAGACAGATCTTTGATGGAATAACTCCTCGGCACTCGGAGTTGGTCATGCGCGACCAAGTCCTGTTGCGAAGCTCAATTCGAAATCACCGAACGTGAAAATGGGGGCTTCTGGCTTCAGGGTGTGAGTGTCCTGGTTGCTGTCCTGTTTCGTTTCTTCAGTGAGTTCGCAACTTGCGACGTATGGGGCGTTATGCCAGCGTAGCGATCGTTGTGGATGGTGTCGGCGGTCAGACTTTTCCGAGTGCGTTCGATACGATTGTGATCGGGACAATACGGATCTATGAAGTCCGGACGGTCCGGGGCTATCGAGCGTCAAGACTGCCATCGCGTCAGGTCAGATCCGGATCAGCACAACTCACACCCACTACCGGAAGTTATTTGCCGTGAATGTTCGTTCTGGGCTGGTTGTTGTTGGTGTTCTGTCAAATGTTCTGTGCCTTGCACCGGAATCATGTGCGGATGTCGGCGGCGGAATGACCGAGGTGAGACTGACCACCGTTGCGGCCTCGGCCACGCGGCAAACAAGTCAGGTTCTCCCCGAGAAGTTTGCTGAACTCGACACTTTCGTAGTGGACATCCGCATTGATCCAACGGAGCGGACGGACGGAGATCTTCAGTGCATTGCGGGATTTG